>DATCEZ010000134.1:0-2966 GCA_036509775.1 Acidimicrobiales bacterium | reverse complement strand
CGCAGAACCCGCGTGGCTCGGCCAGCATCACTCGATCCACTCCGGGCACAAAGTCCAGGTTATCGGCACTAACCTGTAGGTCATGTCAGCTCCCACGGTGACTTCGGTCACCGCGGCGTCGCCGGCAGCCCGCGCCGGTCTGGCCGTGGGTGACGAGCTCCTGAGCATTGACGGGCAGGAACCGCGCGACGTCATCGATTTCCAACGACTCAGCGACGCGGGCGACCTCAGCGTCCTCGTCCGGCGCGCCGGCGCGCCGCTGCCCCGGGTCGTCCGCATCGACAAGGGGGTGGGGGAGCCGCTCGGGGTGGAGGTCTCCTCGGCCGTGTTCGACCGCATCCGGACCTGTGACAACCACTGCGCGTTCTGCTTCATCTACCAGTTGCCCAAGGGCATGCGCCGCAGCCTCTACCTCAAGGACGACGACTACCGGCTGTCGTTCCTGTACGGCAACTTCACCACCCTGACGCGGTTCACCGAGCTCGACGCGGAGCGCATCCTCACCGAGCGTCTCGGGCCGCTGTTCGTGTCCATCCACACCACCGACCCCGAGCTGCGGGCGCACATGCTGCGCAACCCCAAGGGCGCCACCAGCCTGCGCTGGCTGGAGGTCCTCCTCGACGGCGGCATTGAGGTGCACGGCCAGATCGTCGTGTGCCCGGGAGTCAACGACGGTGCGGCACTCGAGGACACGTTGGCCGGCATCATGGACCGCTACTCGGGGTTGTCGAGCGTGGGGGCGGTCCCGCTCGGACTGAGCCGGTACTCCAACGAGCCCGAGATGCGGCCGCACACCCTGGAAGAGGCCGAGCAGGTCCTCGACACCATCGGCGCATGGCAGCGGCTCTACAAGAAGGCCCTGGGCCATCGCATGGTCTACGCGGCCGACGAGTACTACCTGCTGGCCGGACGGGACCTTCCCCCGGCGCGGAGCTATGACGGCTACCCCCAGCACGAGAACGGCATCGGCATGGCCCGGGCATTCGTCGAGGCCTTCGCCCGGCCCGCCGCCAGCGGCCCCGGTGGCGTGCGCCACGGCTTCTTTGCCTCGGTCGACGCCGCTCCCGCCGAGGGGTACCGGGCCCCGCGACTGCCCACGGTGCCGGCTGGGGCCGACAACCGCCCGATCACGGTCCTGACCGGCACCTACGGCGCCCGGGTCCTCGGGCCGCTCCTGGCCTCCCACCCGCGTGACGACATTGCGTTGCACACCGTCGCCAACGACTTCTTCGGGGGGAACATCGGGGTGGCGGGTCTGCTCACCGGTGAGGACGTGGCCCGCGCACTGAAGGACATACCCGACGAGTCCCGCTGTCTGCTGCCCGACGCGTGCCTCAACGAAGGCCGCTTCCTCGACGGTCTCACACTGGCGGACCTGCCGCGGGATGTCGAAGTGGTGCCGACCGAAGGGGCCGCGCTCCGCCGGGCCCTCGACGGCACGTCGTTCCGGCCCGCGTGTGCCGCATGAGCCCCATGGTCGTGGTCGCCGGTCGCCCCAACGTCGGCAAGTCGTCGCTGGTGAACCGCATCGTCGGCGCCCGGGCGACGGTCGTCGAGGAAGAAAAGGGTGTGACCCGCGACCGCAAGGAGCTCTCAGCCGAGTGGTCGGGCGTCCCGTTCTCCATCATGGACACCGGGGGGTGGCTGGCGGCGGGTGACGCCCTGGAGTCCAAGGTGAGCGACCAGGCCGAGCGCGCCCTGGCCGATGCGGATGTGATCCTCATGGTGGTCGACGTGACCACCGGTGTCACCGACGAGGACCTGGAGGCAGCCAAGGTGATCCGGCGCGCCGGCCCACCCGTGCGGCTCGTCGTGAACAAGGTCGACGGGGCGAGTCGCGATTCGGCCATCTGGGAGTTCGTCTCCCTCGGCCTGGGTGACCCGTACCCGGTGAGCTCGCTGCACGGGCGCGGCACGGGTGACCTGCTCGACGAGGTGGTGGCGCTGCTGCCGGACCCGCTTCTTGACGGGGACGACGCCGAGGCGGGGTGGCCCGCCGGGGGAAGGGACAGTGCCAGGGGAGACCGTGACCCGGGCACGCCGAGCGTCGCCATTATCGGCCGGCCCAACGTGGGGAAGTCGACCCTCTTCAACAAGCTCCTGGGCGAAGAGCGCGCCATCGTGCACGACATGCCAGGCACGACCCGCGACGCCATCGACACCGTGGTCGAGACGGTCGACGGGCCGGTGCGGTTCATCGACACGGCCGGGCTCCGTCGCCCGTCCAAGACTGAGCGCGGCGGCACCGAACAGCACTCGACGATGCGGGCCTTGCGCGCCCTGGAGCGAGCCGATGTGGCGTTGCTGGTCATCGACGCCACCATCGGTGCGTCGCACCAGGACCAGCGGCTGGCTGAGCGCATCGGCGTCTCGGGCTGCCCCGCCATTGTCGTCTTGAACAAGTGGGACCTGGTGCCGGTGGACGACCGCGACGACGTCTTGGCGGGCGTCGGGGATCGGCTCGCCTTCCTGGGCGCGGCGCCGGTGCTCAAGCTGTCCGCCCTGTCGGGCAAAGGCGTCCAACGCATCCTCCCGGCCCTGCGCGACTGCGTGACGGCGTACCACCAGCGGATACCCACGGGGGCACTCAACCGCACCGTGCAGGAGCTCCAGCTCCGCCACGCTTCGCCGCGCTACAAGATCCGCTACATAGTGCAGGGGGCCATCGACCCTCCGACCTTCACGCTCTTCACCAACGGGCGGCTGCACCCCACGTATCTCCGGTACATCGAGAGCGGCATCCGGGAGAAGTTCGACCTCGGCGCGACGCCGATGAAGTTGCGCGTGCGAATCGGCGGGAAGTGAGAAGCGGCCGGTCCTGATGGCCTGGTGTGAGGAGTGCGACAGCCTCGTCGAAGACGAGGATCTCGGTGAGGAGGGCGAGTGCCCCACGTGCGGCACGGTCCTGGCCGAGCAGGAGCGTGCGCCCATCCCCTGGTACTTCAAGGCGATGCTGGTCGCCAGCG
>DATCEZ010000133.1:0-8855 GCA_036509775.1 Acidimicrobiales bacterium | reverse complement strand
CGAGTTGCAGGGCTACCTCGGCGACGAGAGCCAGGTCCGGGGCGTCGATGCCGTACCCGGGAAGGGGAGCCATGTCCCGCTCTACATTCTCGGATCGTCACTCTTTGGAGCCAAATTGGCTGCTGTGCTCGGGCTGCCTTACGCGTTCGCGTCCCACTTCGCGCCAGACGCGCTGCTCGACGCCATCGCGGCTTACCGGAGTGAATTTCAGCCCTCCGAACAGCTCGACGAGCCGTACGTGATGGCAGGGGTGAACGTCCTTGCCGCTGACAGCGCCGCTGTCGCCCGCCAGCAGCTTCAGGAGATTCGACGAATCCGGGCCATCAGCCTTCACGGGCGACGGCTGGGTGTTCGAGACCAGGACGTGACCGACGAGCAAGCGGACGAGCTGCTCGCCGCCGGCGTCTCCGTCCAGGTGGATCACATGCTGACCTATACCGCAGCGGGCACGCCCGCAGAGGTGCGCGACTATCTCGACGACTTCGTCCTGCTCACCGGTGCGGACGAATTGGTGACCGTCCACCAGGTTCCAACTGCTGAGGGTCGCTTGCGGTCAGTAACGCTGCTGGCCGAGGCTCTCGACACCGTCAAGACCTGAGGGCTGCGCGTCGAGCCGCTTCACCTGGGCTCGGCCGATCCGGGGCCGTCGGATGCGTCACCAGCTGTCGTCGCCACGATCGAGCCGGCGGAGTCGAGGATCGTGAAGAAGTGATCGAGAGCAGTGATCTTGAAGAGTTGGCCGATCGACGGATTCGGATTGGCCAGGCAGAACTCCATGCCCGTCGCGGCCGCCCGCTTGTGTGCCGTCACAAAGATGGAGAGCCCCGTCGAATCGAGGTAGATCAGATCTGTGAGATCGAGGACGATGCGACGCTGGCGATCGTCTTCGAACGTTCCCGCCAGGAGCTCACGGAGGGCGGGTGCCGAGGAAAGGTCCAACTCGCCACCCAGGCTCACGAGGGTTTCCTGACCTGCCTGCAGCACCTTCAGATTCAGGGTCGGAGACCCAGCGACCTCGTGGCCGCCCTCGGCAGAATCTGGCGTCCGCCCAGGATCCCTCTTCGCGCTCTCCATGTCGTTCCTTCGAGGGTTTCGTAGGGGCGTTCAGAGATCACCCAGGAATGTCCAGGGTCGACGCCCTTTCGCGCATCGCTGGTCTCGTCTCCCAGCCAACCGCCTGCTCAATCCCCATTATGCCCGCCGCGACGGAAGGGTCTTGCGTCCGTCCTCCAGCCCACGACATCCCGAGACCTCCGAGGAGCCGGCCGTCCCGCACCGCGCGGGAGTAGATGGCGCGAGGGTGGGCACAGATCAGGTCAAAGGAGTGTGAATGGGGAAACCACCGAAGAACGTCGAGACTCGCGCCGATGGGCGGCCTCCAGAGGAGGCCGGGAGCGATGATCCCGAAGAACAGGCAGAGGCGATTCTGGAAGAGTCCGAGGAACGTCTCCAGCAGGCCTCCAAGAATTCGGTCGGGAGGGACGAGACCTGACATCGGGCCTCGCCGATGGGTAGCCCTCTGAAATCCGGGTAGAGGAATGGCTATGGCACTCTCGCGTCGACTGGCCCGTCCCCTGCTCGCGTCCATCTTCGTCGTTGGGGGATGGGACGCATTCTGGAATCCTGAGAGCAAGGTCAAGAGGGCAGTTGCTGTCACGGACCCGCTTGCAGAGAAGGCGGGTGTCGAGAACCTCGACGCTGCCATGTTGGTGCGTGTCAACGGGGCAGTACAGATCGTTGGCGGGGTTCTCTTAGCGGTCGGGAAATTCCGACGACCTGCGGCGCTCGCTCTGATCGGCTCGATCGTTCCAACAACCTACGCCGGCCATCGTTTCTGGGAAGAGTCTGACCCGGCCACCCGGGCTCAGCAGAAGATGCACTTCCTGAAGAACGTCGGTCTCCTCGGCGGCCTCATCCTCGCCGCCTTCGACACCGAAGGCGAGCCGTCGCTGGCCTGGCGAGCCAAACGACAGGCACATCAGCTTGAATCCACTGTCGCCGTGAGGCGAGCATCCGGCCGCCGCAAGGCTCGACGGGCGCAAAGGGCCCTGACGCCTGCGTTGGCCCAGGCCTCGAAGTCCAGCAGGCAAACGATCCGTCGAGGTCGCGCCGCCGGTCGTCACGCCGGGCATGGCCTCGTCGAGGCCGGGCACAGCCTCGGCTCTGCCGGGCACGGTCTCGCCGAGAAGGTGACCCCGGATCCTGAGGCGCTGAGTCATGCGCACGAAGTGGTGGCAGACGTTGTGAGGGGTTCGACCGGAACGGCGACCCACGCCGTCCAGCAGGCCGCTTCCTTCATCTCGGACGCAGCGCGTCAGTTGGAGCCGCTGACCCGCAACGGCTCTCACCCGAGAGTCGATGCCATCGTCCCCTACATCGCGTCGGGAGCAGACCGGACCACGGAGGTCTTGTCGAAATTGCGGGAGCACCTGCCGGTCGACTGAAGGCAAAAACGACCGGGATTTCGCTCGAGTCGGGGATCCACCGCCGAGCGATGGCGATCTCTCGGAGCGGTATCCCCTCCATCGCGTTGCATGATTCATCGGAGAGCGGAAGCACGCGGATTCGAATGTTCCCCGTTGACATGCGGTACGCACGCGTTAGCCTTAGCGACCATGTCAGGGACGATGGACAAAGCAGCTGTAGTTGTTGGAGAAGCCGTTGGCACCGTTGAGGCCGCTGCTGCGGCAGCGGGCTCAAAGGTCCGGGAGGGTTTGAGCGAAGCGGCGACGGCGATCGGATCCTCAAAGACGGCTGAACGCGTCGAGAAGCAGACACGTCCCATCAAGAAGGCGGCCGTGAGGAAGGCCAAGAGCATCAAGAAGACGATCAAGAAGCGGGCGGCTGTCGCCAAGAAGGTCGGAGCGAGGAAGGTGACCGCCGTCAAGCGGAAGGCCACCGCCGCCAAGAAGACGACGGCGAAGAAGGCTGGCACGGCCAAGAGGGCGACCACAAAGAAGGCCAGCACCGCCAAGCGGACGACGGCGAAGAAGTCCACCGCCGCCAAGCGCAAGGCCACCGGCGTGAAGAAGACGGCAAAGAAGCGAGCCACCGGAGTGAAGAAGACGGCGGCTAGGAAGGCCACGGTCGCCAAGAAGAAGGCCACTGGCGCCAGGAAGACCGCCAAGAAGAGGGCCACGGGCGTCAAAAAGGCGGCCAAGAAGCGGAGCTGATCCGCTCGACGGTTTGGCGGAATCATCCGACCGCTGGCCGGGTGAAATCGGCAACTACCGCTGCACTCCCGGCTCATTCCCAACCGTGCTGACGCCCGGAGCCGCGCTCCCGCGGCGGCCGGCTTTGCATGAACTCAACGCGAACGCTGCGTGACGGCAGGGTTATCTCCCCAGGTAACGTACCGTGCTTATGGCGGTAGGCGAGGAGGGATTGGACCGTATCGAGGCCCGCATGGCGCAGCTCTTCGCGCTCGTTTCCGAGGCCTTGGCCGGGGCCACCGATGCACTTTTGAGCAACGACATCGCCGCCGCTTTGGAGGTGGTCGAGGGGGATCAGGCGATCGACGATGTCACGGCTGAGGTCGAGCTCCTTGTGTGGGAGCTCTTGGGCAACGAGCCTCCGCCGCCGGCCACCCTTCGTCACCTGGTGGGCGTCCTGCTCATCGTCCCCGAGTTGGAGCGCAGCGGCGACCTGGCAGAGCACATCGCCCAGCGGGCCGCCAGCAACCTCGGGGCCGAAATGAGTCCCCTCAGCCGGGGCGTCGTGCAGCGCATGTCTGAGGTCGCCCTTGAAATGTGGCGGGCTGCGGCCGATGCCTACGGCGACCGAGCGGCCGATGCGGCGTCACTGTCCGAAGACGACGAGGAGATCGACATCCTCCACGATCGTCTGACCGTCGAGGTTGCCGCGGGGTCGATGCCTCCCCCCATCGGAGCCCAGGTCACTCTCCTGGCCCGGTTCTACGAGCGCATCGGCGATCACGCTGTCAACCTGGCTCGCCGCATTGAGATGTTGCACGGGGCCGCCTGACTCACAGAGAGAGTGCGCGGGTACCGGAGGTGCTCAGAGGTAGTCGAGGAGCTGGCGCCAGGCTCCTTGTCACCATCGCCTACGGCAAGAACAGCGGGTGGGACGAGGCAGCGAGAGCGCCAACAAGCCTCAATACCGCTCCACTTGTTCACCCCCAGTGGCCGCGGCGCCCAGCTTCCAGGCCCTGAAGATCTTGTCCTCGAACCGAGAGGCGTCCTCCTGACCGCGCCCATTAGCGTGACTGTCACGCCAGACCGTGGGAGGGACCGTGCAAACCGAAGCAGCAGTTCTGTGGGACCGTGAGGCCTGGAGCGTCGAGCCCATCGAGCTCGACCCGCCCAAGGAGGGCGAGGTCCTCATCAAGCTCGCTGCCTCGGGCATGTGCCACTCCGACGAGCACTTGCTGACCGGCGACATGCCCGTCCCCCTTCCCGTCATCGGCGGCCATGAGGGCGCTGGTGTGGTCGAAGAAGTGGGCCCCGGTGTGACGGGCTTGGTTCCGGGCGACCACGTCGTGCTCGGCTTCGTCCCGGCCTGCGGGAAGTGTCCGCCCTGTGCCACCGGCCACTCGAATCTGTGCGACGTCGGCGGCATCCTCATGACGGGGAAGCAGCTGGACGGCACCGTGCGCCATCACGCCCGCGGGCAGGACGTCTCGACCATGGTCTGCCTCGGTACCTTCGCCCCCTACACCGTGGTCAACCAGGCCTCCTGCGTGAAGATCCTCGACGACATTCCGCTCGACAAGGCCTGCCTGGTCGGATGTGGTGTGACCACCGGCTGGGGCTCGTCGGTCTATGCGGCGGACGTGCGGCCCGGCGATCACGTGGCCGTGATCGGCATCGGTGGCATCGGTGCCTCGGCGGTGCAGGGCGCCCGCCTCGCCGGTGCCGAGACGATCTTCGCCATCGACCCCATCCAGCTCAAGCGTGACCTGGCGCCCACGTTCGGAGCGACCCACACGGCGTCTTCCATCGAAGAGGCCTTCGGGCTCATTCACCAGGAGACCTGGGGCCACATGTGCGACAAGGTCATCTGTGCCATGGGCGTCGGATCGGGCGCGTTGATGGACTCCATCCTGAATCTGGCCGCCAAGCGCGGGCGGGTCGTCGTCACCAACATCCACCCGTACAACGAGACCGCCGTGACCATGAACCTCATGATGCTGACCATCTACGAGAAGCAGGTCGTGGGCAGTATCTTCGGTTCGGCCAACATCCACTCCGACATTCCCAAGCTGCTGAAGCTCTACCGCAACGGGCAGCTGGACCTGGACTCCATGATCACCAACACCTACAAGTTGGGGGACATCAATCAGGGGTATCAGGACATGCGGGACGGCAAGAACATCCGCGGTGTCCTCATCTACGACGACTGACGGCTGACTCAGCGGCGTCGCGGGAGCGTCAGGCCGTTGCTGAGTGCGTGCCCCAAATGTCGTTGCAGCGCTCGCAGACCTCTTCGGGCACCACGCCGACACGCATGAGGACGGCGAAGGCCTTGCACCCGAGGCAGAGGCCGAAGGCGGACTCGAGGAACGCCGCCGCGGCCAGGAGGCCGAGGAACACCTCGGCGGCCGTCCAGTGGCCGAGTCCGGTCAGGACGAGCGCCGTCACGGAGAAGGCCACCCCCATGCCCTGGGCGAAGCGCTTGGGCGGGCCGGCCACCGGACGCTCGGCGATCCCGAGACGCGGCGTGACGACGCGGGTGACGAACTGGCCGAGTGGGCTGAGCGTGGGGCCGGTCAGGACCCGGGCCGCGAAGCCATACGCGATCACGATGGTCGCCCAGCGCAGGTCGAAGGCGATGGTCAGGACGCTCATCACGACGACGCCGGCCGCCACCAGGCGGGCCGAGACCTCGTTGACCGGATTGGGGAACGAGAAGAGGGTGCGGACTCGGCTGGGTGTGCCCGCCCGGGAGTTGTCGATGGCCATGAGCTGCTCCTTCCCGAACCGTTGAACCCTGACCAGTTTAGTCGGGTTTCGCTTCGGGAGGTCCGGCCGGAGGTCACCCAGCCTCCCGCGTCGGTCAGTCCTCCGGGAGCGGAACCGGCTGGGGCGGGGGTGGACCCACATAGCGGGCCGCGGGTCGGATCAGGCGGTTGTGGGCGGCCTGCTCCATGACATGGGTGCTCCACCCGATGGTGCGCCCCGCCGCGAAGGTCGGGGTGAACATCTCACGCGGGATCCCGCAGGTGTGCATGACCACGCCGGCGTAGAACTCGACGTTGGTGTAGAGCTGGCGCCCCGGCTTCAGCTCAGCCAGGACGTCCACCGTCGTGCGCTCGACCGATTGGGAGAACTCGACCAGCGGCCCACCGAGCTGCTCGGTGACCGAGCGCAGGAGGAGCGAGCGCGGATCGTCGGTCTTGTAGACGCGGTGGCCGAACCCCATGATGCGGTCGCCGCTTTCGACGGCAGCCCGGACGTAGGCCTCGGCCCGGTCGGGTGTGCCGATGGCATCGAGCATGTCGAGGGCCCGGCTCGGGGCCCCGCCGTGCAGCGGGCCTGACAGCGCGCCGATCGCCGCCACAATGGCGGCGCCCAAGTCAGCGCCGGTCGACGTGACGACACGGGCGGTGAACGTCGACGCGTTGAACCCGTGATCGATCGTCAGGATCATGTACTGCTCAATGGCCCGGGCGTGCTGTGCGCTCGGTTCGTTGCCGGTCAGCATGTACAGATAATTGGCGGCGAAGCCCTGGTCGTCCCGTGGTTCCACGGGTTCGAGCCCCTGGCGCAGGCGGTACGCCGCCGCCAGGATGGTCGGCACCACGGCGCAGAGTCCCAGCGCTTGGTCGTAAAGCTCGTCGGCGTCGATGTCGTGGGTGGGCGGCCAGCCCAGCTCGGCCGCCAGGAGAGAGACCGCGGTGCGCAACACGTCGAGCGGAGCACCGCGCCGACAGACCGCCGGCAGCACCGTGCGCAATCCGGGCGGGAGCGCACGTCGCGCTCGCACCTCAGCGCCGAAGGACGCCGCGGCCGCCGCATCGGGGAGCTCAGCGCGGAAGAGGAGATGCCAGACATCATCGAGCGAGCGCTTCTCGGCCAGCTCGACCGCCGAGTACTGCCGGTAGTGGAAGAAGCCCTCTTTGCCGCGGACGTCGCCGATCGTCGTTTCAGCAACCACCACGCCCTCGAGGCCGGCCGGGACCTCCCCACTGGACTCGCCGGCGGGCCGGATGCGCGCCACCGCCATCAGGTCGCGCAATGACACGACGCCCACGCAGCGGTCACCCTCCACGACCGGCAGGTGGCGGTAATGGTGCGAGGTCAGGCTGGCCCAGGCCGCGTCGGCCCGCTCGTCGGGACCGAGGACATCGGGGCGGGAGGTCATCCAGAGGCGGACGTGCTCGCGGTCGGGGTCGCCGGCGCCGGCGGCGGCCCGAAGGAGGTCGCGCTCGGTGAGGATGCCGACGACCTTGCCCTCGTCGGTCACCACGACGGAGCCCGTGTCGGCCTCCTGCATGGCTCGGGCCGCCTCGCCCAGGGTGTCGTCCGCCGCGCACGTCACTGCGGGCGAGGTCATGAGATCACGCACGATGGTTTCCATGTATCCCACTATGACGCTGCTTCCCTGCGCCTGTAAACGTTGATCAAGTCAATGTAAGATCCACGGCATGGATCGGATGCTCAGCACCGAGGAGGCGGCGCGGCGGCTCGGGGTGAAGGTGCCGACCCTGTACGCCTACGTGAGCCGGGGCCTGCTCGAATCCCACCCCGATCCGTCCCGGCGGGGGAGCCTGTTCGACCTGGACGCCATTGAGGCGTTGGCGGTCCGCAGCCGGGGCGGACGGCAGACCGCCACCCGCCTCGCCACGGTCACGACCGGGGTGACGCAGCTCGACCAGGCGCTCGGTCCCATCTACCGGGGCCGCGCCGCCACCGACCTGGCGCAGACGCACACCTTCGAAGAGGTGGCCGAGCTCCTGTGGCAGTCCGACGACGTGGGGGATTGGACAGTGCCCGACATCGGTCCGTGCCCGTTGACGCCCACGCTCGAGCGCATGCGCTGGGCGCTGGTGCTGTGCGGGGCCACGGATCCGCTGCGGGCGGACCTGCGTCCGGCCGCGGTCGCCCGCGCCGCCCGGCGCGCCACCGCCGCCTTGACCGATGTCGTGGGGCCGACACCGCCCGGCGAGGACCCGGGCGCGTCCATAGCAGCGCGGCTCACCGCCCGGTTGACCGCCCGTGCCGCCCCGACCGCGGTCGTGCCGACGGCTGCGGTC
Organism: Acidimicrobiales bacterium; assembly: GCA_036509775.1. Lineage (GTDB taxonomy): Bacteria > Actinomycetota > Acidimicrobiia > Acidimicrobiales > RAAP-2 > Bog-473. The sequence goes on along the minus strand of DATCEZ010000133.1, from coordinate 640 downwards.
AATGCCGCGCTCGTGCTCATGGCGGACCACGAGCTGGCCACCTCGACGATGGCGGTGCGGGTGGCTGCGTCGGTGCGTGCCGATCCCTACGACGCCCTGTTGGCCGGGCTGGCCACCCTGGCCGGGCCTCTGCATGGTGGCGCGAGTCAGCAGGCCTACGAGCTCCTGGTCCTGGCCGAACGCGATGGCGCTCCCCGGGCCCTGAACGACGTGTTGCGCGAGCGCGGCAGGCTGCCGGGCTTCGGCCACGCCGTGTACAAGAACGGGGACGCCCGCTTCGATGCCCTGCTGACCCTGGCCGAGCCGTTGTTGCGCGACGACCGCCGCGCCGTCCTGCATGAAGTGATTGCGCTGGCCGCCGCGCACAACGTGCCGTTGGCCAATTGCGACCTTGCCCTGGCCGCGTTGAGCTGGGGGACCGGCATGCCCCCCGACACCGGCCGCACCATCTTCGCGGTGGCGCGCCTCGCCGGTTGGGCGGCGCACTACATGGAGGAGCTGACCGAGCCGCCGCTGCGCTTCCGGGCCCGGGCGGTCTACAGCGTCTGAGGAGGCCCCGCCGGAAACGTGGCCGGTACCGGCGGGTGGGTCAGCCTGCGCCGACGACAATGGCGGACGGGTGCCCGCCGAGGTGCAGCGG
>DATCEZ010000132.1:0-8449 GCA_036509775.1 Acidimicrobiales bacterium | reverse complement strand
AGTACCGGGAGGAGAAGCGGGACCAATCGGCACGGACCCGCCCCGCGTCTCCCGCTATCTGCCACCGCCTGCCCGCACGTCGTCGACGTATCCGCCATCCGGCTATCCGCCCTCGATGGCCGGGCCGCAGCCGATGACGACCCGACCCATGGTGCAGACGACCAACGGGTCCGCGATTGCCTCGCTGGTGCTCTCGATCCTCGGGCTCTTCGGGATCGGCTCCTTGCTCGGCATCATTTTCGGCTACCGGGCACGCCGTGAGATTCGCGCAGCAGGTGGCTACCAGAGTGGTGATGGCCTCGCCCTGGCGGGAATCATCATCGGGTACGTGACACTGGTCATCTTTGTTCTCGTCCTGGCACTGTGGATCGCAGCGTTCGCGACGATCCACAGTGCCATCGACACGGCGGCTTCGTCGTCGGCTTCGTCGTCGTCGTCGGTAAACCAGTGTCAAGCCGATACCCGGTCCGTCGAGATCGCAGTCGACGCGTACCACGCGCAGAAGGGTTCGTTCCCGGACCCACCGACCGCGTGGAGCGCCGAGACGTACGCGAGCAATTATTCGCCACTCACCTCAGGAGTGGGAGGTGGGCCCTATCTGCACACTCCACCGGTTCCCACCGACTACGTGATCGAGTACGACTCGTCCGGCAACGTGTGGGTTGCTCCGCCCAACACCTTCGAGCCCGCAATGCAGCCGGGCCAGAGCCTCGCCGGCAATGCCGCCGCTTGCGAGCTTGCCGTCTCGGGCTGACGAACTCAACGGCCAAGGTGGACGTGCCATCCGTTTGTCCGGTGCGATCATGTCGGAGACGGGCGGACGGAGACAGCGTGGTCGATCGAGCCGGACGATATTCAACCGTGCCACTCGGCACGCACTCCATCACGACATCTGGACTGTTGCTGGTCGCCGTCGCCCTCCTGCTCTTCATACCCGCTTGCAGCTCCTCGTCGACCCCGGCAACTCATTCGACCTCCAGTTCGACGGCGAACGCAACGCCGACGACATCGTCCGTCACACTGCCTGAGCAAAACCCGGCGGAGCTCGCGGCGTGCGCCGCAGACGCCCAGTCCGTCCAGACTGCCCTGACGACCTACATGGTCGGGAAGGACAGCTACCCCTCGCCCCCCGCACCGTGGAGCGCGGCCACCTATGCCGGCAACTACCAACCTTTGACCGGCGCCTCGGGCGGTGGTCCGTTCTTGAAGAGCCCACCTGGAACCAAGTACTACGTGATTGAGTACGACTCGGCCGGTCACGTCTGGATCGCGCCGCCGGGCCAATACTCGACGGCTTACAACCCTGGTCAGGATTTCAACCTCCACCCGGACATCTGCCTGGCCGCGGTCCAATAGGGCCGTCCACACGGGCGCCGTATTCGGGCATCGGCTGCCCTACCCCCAAGTCTCGGGACAGAGGTCAGGCCCGCGCTCCGCCCGTCAAGGGAGGCCTAATGTCGCCGGCATGGATCTCCACGAAGCGCTGTACACGACCCGGGCCATGCGCCGGGTGCGTCCTGACCCGATCCCCCTCGACGTGCAGGCCCGCATCCTCGATGCGGCGATCCGGGCCCCGTCGGGCGGCAACCAGCAGAACTGGCGTTTCGTCTTGTTGGACGACCCGGCCAAGAAGGCCGCGCTGGCCCCGCTCTATCAGCACGCCATGGGCGAGCTCTGGAAGACCGTGTACAAGGACCAGCTCGAAGCCGCGCACGCCGCCCCCGAGGCACCCGACTCCATTCAGATGTTCAAGGTGCAGCGCTCGGCCCAGTGGCTGGCCGACCACTTCGAGACGGTGCCGCTGTACCTGTTCCCGTTCTGCCAGTACGACCCCACGGGCGGCTCCATCTACCCCGCCGTGTGGAACGCCATGCTGGCAGCCCGCGCCGAGGGCGTCGGGAGCTGCCTGACCGCGCTGTTGCAGTTCTTCCACCCGACCGAGACCTTCGAGATCCTCGGCGTGCCCGACGACCAGGGATGGATTCTGTCGGGCACGGTCAGCTTCGGCTACCCGACGGGGACCTGGGGCGTGGCCCAACGTCGACCGGTCCACGAAGTCGCGTACCGCAACACCTGGGGCACCGAGGTCGGCTTCGAGGTGCCGGATCCCCTGTGGGAGGGCTGACTGAGCTCACGGTGCCGTTCGCCGGCACCGTGCTGCGCGTGGACGTCGGTCCCGGCGACCAGGTGCGGCCGGGCGCCGTCCTCGTCGTGCTCGAGTCCATGAAGATGGAGAACGTCGTCGAGGCGGCGTCGGCCGGGACCGTGCGGGCCGTGGCCGTGTCGGTGAACGACGCCGTGCAGGCCGGGGACGTGCTGGTCCTGATCGACGAAGACGAGGTCGCGGACGGGACGCCGGACGGGACGGTCGTCGAGCACGTGGTCGCCGACACGGTCCGACCCGAGCTCGACGAGCTCCGTGCCCGCATTGCCGGCACCCTCGACGCCGGACGTCCGGATGCGACCGGGCGCCGGCACGCGGGCGGACGCCGCACGGCTCGGGAGAACATTGACGACCTTTGCGACCCTGACAGCTTCGAGGAATACGGCGGCCTCGTCATTGCGGCCCAACGGGCGCGCCGCAGCACCGAGGACCTCGTCGCCAACACGCCGGCCGACGGCCTGGTGGCCGGCATCGGGCGGGTCAACGGCGACCTCTTCGACAAGGAACGGTCCCAATGCGCCGTGCTGTCATACGACTATTCGGTCCTGGCCGGCACCCAGGGCCAGATGAACCACCGCAAGAAGGACCGCCTCTTCGAGCTCGTCGAGCGCCTGCACCTGCCCGTGGTGCTCTTCGCCGAAGGGGGCGGCGGGCGCCCCGGCGACACGGACATGGCCGTCGTGACCGGCCTCGACACGGAGGCCTTCGCACTCTTCGGCGCACTCAGCGGGAAGGTGCCACTCGTCGGCATTGTGTCGGGACGCTGCTTCGCCGGCAACGCCGCGCTGCTCGGATGCTGCCACGTCATCATCGCCACCCCCGACGCCAACATCGGCATGGGTGGCCCGGCCATGATTGAGGGCGGCGGGCTCGGGGTGTACCGCCCAGAAGAGATCGGACCGGTCTCGGTGCAGGTGCCAAACGGGGTCGTCGATGTCCTCTGCGTCGATGAGAAGGAAGCCGTCGAGGTGGCCCGCCAGTACCTGTCGTACTTCCAAGGGGACGTGCGGGAGTGGACGGCGCCCGACCAGGAGCGGTTGCGGGACGTGGTGCCGCCGGACCGGCGCCGGGTCTACGACATCCGGCGGGCGGTGGAGTTGCTGGCCGACGAAGGGTCGGTCCTCGAGTTGCGGGCGTCGTTCGCACCGGGACTGGTGACGGCACTGGTGCGGATGGAGGGCCGGGCGGTCGGGGTCATCGCCAACAACCCGATGCACCTGGCGGGCGCCATCGACGCCGACAACGCCGACAAGGCGGCCCGCTTCCTCCAACTGTGTGAGGCCTTCGGGTTGCCGGTGCTCTCGTTGTGCGACACGCCGGGATTCATGGTCGGGCCCGAGGCCGAGGAGACGGCATTGGTGCGCCACGTCAGTCGCATGTTCGTCGTGGGAGCGTCGCTCACCGTGCCCTTCGCCTGCGTCATCACGAGGAAGGCCTACGGGCTGGGCGCGCAGGCCATGGCAGGCGGCAGCTTCCGCCGGCCGCTGTTCACCGTGGCCTGGCCGACGGGCGAGCTCGGCGGCATGGGCCTGGAAGGTGCAGTGCGATTGGGCTTCCGACGCGAGCTCGACGCCATCGACGACCCCGACGAGCGGGCGGTGGCCTTCGACGCCATGGTGGCCCGGGCGTACGAGCACGGGAAGGCCGTACACGTGGCGGAGCATTTCGAGATCGACGATGTGATCGATCCGGCTATGACGCGGCGGCGGTTCGTGCACGCCCTCGATGCGGCGGCGGCGGCGTCGGCGCATGGGGCGACGGGACGACCCTTCGTCGATACGTGGTAGCGCCAGAGGAGGCCGCAATGACAACCGAGAACGAGAACGAGATCGAGATCGACCGCCTGATCGGCGCCATGACCCTCGACGAGAAGGCGTCACTGACGGCCGGCGCCAACATGTGGTATCTGCCGCCCGTGGAACGACTGGGCATCCCCGCCCTCAAGGTCTCGGACGGTCCGTCGGGCGTCCGGGGCGACAGCCTCATCGGGCGCCGCTCCCTGTCGCTGCCCTGCGGGACCGCCGTGGGATCAACATGGAACCCCGATCTCGTGCGCCAGCTCGGCGACGTGCTGGCCGCCGAAGCCCACGCCAAGAACGTGCACGTGCTGCTCGGCCCGACGGTCTGCATTGTGCGCACGCCGCTCGCCGGGCGGACCTTCGAGTCCTTCTCCGAGGACCCGCTCCTCACCGCCCGCATCGCCGGCGCCTACGTGGAGGGCGTGCAGGCCGACGGCGTCGCCTGCTGTGTGAAGCACTTCGCCTGCAACGACCAGGAGCACGAGCGGATGACGATCAGCGCCGAGGTGGATGAGCGCACCCTGCGGGAGATCCACCTCGTCGCCTTCGAACACGCCGTACAGGAGGCCGGCGTCTGGTCCGTGATGACCGCCTACAACATGGTCAACGGTGTCTACTGCGGCGAGCAGCCGGAACTGATCAACGGTGTGTTGCGCGGGGACTGGGGCTTCGACGGGCTGGTGATGTCCGACTGGTTCGGGACGCACAGCACTGCGCCCGCCGCGCTGGCCGGGCTCGACCTCGAAATGCCCGGGCCGTCGGCCTGGCTCGGCCCCACGCTCGCCGCCGCCGTGCGCTCGGGCGACGTGGACGAGTCGGTAGTCGACGGCCAGGTGCGCAATGTGCTGCGGCTGATGGGGCGGGTCGGGATCCTCGGTGGCGGTGCTGCGGCGCCCGACGAGGCGGAGTCGGAGTCGGACGACCCCGGGCGCCGCGCGGTGGCTCGTCGGGTGGCGGCGGAGGGCACGGTACTCCTCGTCAACGACGGGCTGCTCCCGCTCGATGTCTCCGCTGTGGGCAACGTGGCCGTCATCGGTCCCAATGCGGCGCAGCTGGCCATGGGCGGTGGGAGCTCGGAGGTGACGCCGTACCGGCGGCGACGGGTGGACGAGGCACTGGCGGAACGGCTCCCGGACGCGACTGTCGTCTCCGAGGTCGGGTGCAGGACCGACCGGGGCTTGCCGTCGATCGACCTGCGACTCGTCGGCGACGAGACGCTGCGGATCTCGTACTTCGACAACCCGGACGTGGACGGCACGCCGGTGGCGATGGACTCGGCCCACACCGCCCGGGTGCTCTGGATAGGGCCTCCGCATCCCGACCTGACCATCGGACACTGCTCGGTCCGCCTGTCGGCGACGTTCGTGCCCGACGTCTCGGGGGCGTGGCGACTCGGGCTCGAGAGCGCCGGGCGGGCGGTCCTGCGTCTCGACGGGGATGTCGTCGTGGACAACTCTGACCCCGTGCGTGGATCCACCTTCTACGGCGCCGGGAGCGAGCTCGTGGAGGTGACGCTCGACCTCGCCGCCGGTCATTCGTACGAGCTGGCTGTGGACATTCGGCCGCGCTCCTCGTCGTCCCCGATCATGGGAGCGCGGATCGGGGCGTCGCCTCCGGACACCGGCGACGAGTTCGAGCGCGCGGTGGCGGCGGCTGCGTCGGCCGACGTGGCGGTCGTCGTCGTGGGCTCCAACGGACAGTGGGAGTCCGAGGGACACGACCGCCCCGACCTGTCGCTCCCCGGTCGCCAGCGGGAGCTGGTCGAGGCGGTGCTCGAGGTCAACCGGCGCACCGTGGTGATCGTCAACGCGGGCTCCCCCGTCGACATGCCGTGGGCGTCGCGGGCCGGGGCCGTGCTCATGACCTGGTACCCGGGCGAAGAGGGCGCCGACGCGCTGGCCGACATGCTGGTCGGGCTGGCGGAACCCTCTGGTCGACTGCCGGTGACGTTCCCGGCCCGGGTCGAGGACGGCCCGGCTGGGCTGGGCATGGAGGGAGAGCGCTACCCCGGCATTGAGGGCAAGGTCGTCTACGGCGAGGGTGTGCTGGTGGGCTATCGCTTCTACGAGACCATGCGACTGGCGCCCCTCTTCCCCTTCGGTTTCGGGTTGTCCTATGGCGACATGGCCTTCGAGGATGTGGCGGCTGATGGAGCGGGCGTCTCGCTCACGGTGAGCAACAACGGCAGCCGCCGGGGCACCGAAGTCGTGCAGGTGTATGTGCGGGCGCCGGAGTCACGGGTGCGACGACCCGACCGGGAGCTGGTCGGGTTCGCCAAAGTCGTCCTCGAACCCGGTGAACGCCAGACGGTTCGCATACCGCTGGCGGCCGCCGCGTTCCGCTACTGGGACGTCGACACCCACGCGTGGCGCTCCGACCCTGGCCGCTACGAAGTTCTCGTCGGCACCTCGTCCCGCGACATCCGGACGAGCACCGAAGTCCTCTGGGCTGATCTGCCCACGGGCTGATATCTGTTCCGGCGCGCTCGCTCGGAAGGCGAGACCATTCTCTTTTCGATGCCCGGGACCCACGCACCTCCCACTGCCGGACCGTCCCAGGCGATGGCCCAGATGACCACACCGTCGGCATCAGCGCTCGTTGCCGGCGGTGTGGCCGGGGCCGTGAACCAGGACGTCGGCGCCGAGCTGACGGACGCCATCCGGATACGCGCCATGGCCGATGGGCGCATCATCGTTGCCATCGAGAAGGCGGCGCGGGAGGAGACCTTCCGCGAGGACGGGGCGACGTCGACCGAAGCGTGGCTGGTGCAGCGCTTCGGGTTCTCGCCGGCCACGGCACGGGTGTACACCGAGGCGGCAACGAAGGCGTTTGACACACCCCACCTCGTGAGAGCGCTATGCCAGGGCGAAATTACGTTCGACAAGCTGCGCGCTGTAGTGGGTGTGGCCAGCCCCCAGACCGACCAGGAATTGTGCGACCAGGCTCGGCGGTGCACGGTGCGCGAGCTGGCCGACATCGCCCGGGTCACAGCGGAGCGGCGCGCTGCAGCATCAGCGGCGCCGGGCCACTCTTCGTCACGTTCTGAGCACGACAGCCGCTACGTGAGGTTCAACGATGAGCGCCGCACCATGTCGGTCCAGTTGCCCAAAGAGGCCTATGCCCAGACCAAGGCCTGTGTCGATGCCTTTGCCGACGCTGTTCCCTCCGAGGAGAAGACCCCCCTCGACCAGCGGCGCTGTGCCGGGTTCATGGGGATCGTGGACTCGGTCACTCCGGCCCGTGGGAGCCGTGCTGGCACCTCGCGCTCAAACCAAGAGCCCAGCGTCCCCAACCCGTTCCTCGTGGTGGCCCATGTGCCCCTCGAGGCCCTGGTCGATGAGGGTGGAGACAAGAGTGAACTGGCGGCTGAGCTCGAGCACGACGGCCTGATCGACGTCGAGACGGTGCAGCGCATCGCCTGTGACGCCACCGTGGTGGTGGCGGTCGACGACGAGGCGGGCCACACCATGTACGAGGGCCGGGCCCGGCGCTTTCCCTCTGGAGCACAAAGACGAGAGGTGATCCGCCGAGACCGGCAGTGCCGGTTCCCGGGGTGCTCGAACGCCACCTTTGCCGCCGTCCATCACGTTGTTCCGTGGAAACTCGGTGGCGGGACAGATCTCGACAATTTAGTTTTGGTTTGCCGACATCACCACGGCGTGGTGCACCGAAACGGCTGGTCCATGACGGGCAATCCCAATGAGGAGCTGAGAATCGAGAATCCGAAGGGCCGGGTCACGGTGTCGCGCCCTTCGGCGCTTTGGACCCGAGTGACGGCACGTGCCGGGGCGGCGGCGCGAGATCGAGCCCCGTAGGACTTGCTTAAGGTCTCGTTCCACTGACCTCGAGGTCAGGCAACGGGATGGTTCAGGCGATCGGCGCCTGTCGGCACCCGGCCCCGCTGGAAGTACCCCAGCCTCTCCGGGAGTTCGCGCACCGCAATGGCGGGATTGCCGCGATAGAGCGTCAGCTCTCCAGACAGCTTGGTGTCGACCACCGAGCCGGCTGAGACGATGCTCCGGGGCGGGACCCGTGTGCCGGCCAGCAGCATGCAGCCGGACATCACGACGGCGTATTCCCCCAGGACGATCGGCCCGACGACGTACCTGTCACGCACGAGGTCGATGGAGTGGGTCAGCACGGTCGAGCGAAAACCGGCAATCACCGCATAGCGCCCGAGCTCCAACGTATCGACGCAGTCGATGTAGTGATAGGACGCGATCTGCGCGTGATCCCCGAGCAGGAGCGAAGGGTTCCGGTCGGCCAGGGGCTGGGTCGGATGGTCCCACCACCCCTTGACCATGTTGCCCGAACCGATGGTCGCGCCCTCGCCCAAGCGCAACTCGTTGATATTTGTAATGGTATTGCGCCCGCCAATGGACGCGCCGGCACCCATTGAGAGGTGACGGACGGTGAGCACGCTGGGCCCGATGTAGGCCGTGGGATTGATGTCCCACCCGTAGACCCACCGTGCCACAAGCCGCTT
>DATCEZ010000131.1:0-6044 GCA_036509775.1 Acidimicrobiales bacterium | reverse complement strand
CCCGGGTTGCGGCCGTCGCGGACGTCGCGGGCCGAGGCGCGGGCCGCATTGAGCGAGCTCGGCTACGCCCCCGACGAGATCCGCGGTGCGCTCGACGGCCTACGCGACGATGTCGGGGTGGAAGAGATGCTCCGCCTGGCGTTGCGCGAGCTGGCCTCGCGGTGAGCCGATGAGTCCCCGCGCCCGGCGGGAGGTGCTGGCGGTGGATCCGGACTCCGCTGACGACGGCGTGAGCGGTCCCGGCGGCGGTCCCGGCGGCGGCGACTTCGACGACGGCGGCGGCGACTTCGACGGCAGCAACAGCCCGGGCGGGGACGGCTTCGGGCCACGCGTGGTCGACCCGGCCGCGTCCGACGGCGTCGAAGAGGCCGAGGAGGTCGGGCTCCGGCCCCGGTCGCTCTCGGAGTTCCTGGGGCAGCCGCAGCTGGTGGAGCACCTGGGCATCGTGCTGCAGGCGGCACGCCAGCGGCGCCAGCCCGTCGACCACATCCTCTTCGCCGGGCCGCCCGGTCTGGGCAAGACCTCGCTGGCCGGGATCGTGGCCGCCGAAATGGGCGCCGGGTTCCGCATCACCTCTGGCCCCGTCCTGACCCGCGCCGGCGATCTGGCCGCGCTGCTCACGGACCTGCAGGACGGCGACGTGCTCTTCATCGACGAGATCCACCGGCTGCACCGGTCCGTCGAGGAGATGCTCTACTCCGCCATGGAGGACGGCCGCCTCGACATCCTGATCGGCAAGGGTCCGACCGCCCGCTCCATCCGACTGGAGCTCCCGAGCTTCACCCTGGTTGGCGCCACGACCCGGACGGGGCTGGTGGCGGCGCCGCTGCGAGATCGCTTCGGCTTCGTCGGCCGGTTGGACCTCTACGAGCCGGCGGACCTACGGGCCATTGTGGAGCGGTCGGCGCGGATTTTGAAGGTGATCATCGACGACGAGGGCGCCATCCGGATCTCGGAGCGGTCCCGGGGCACGCCGCGGGTGGCCAACCGGCTCCTGCGCCGGGTGCGCGACTTCGCGGAGGTGCGCGGTGACGGCATCATCGACGGCGCCATCGCCAGTGACGGCCTGGAGCTGTTCGGGGTCGACGAGCTGGGCCTCGACAAGGTCGACCGAGCCATTCTGGCCACGCTGTGCCAGCGCTTCGGCGGGCAGCCGGTGGGCCTGACCACATTGGCCCAATGCGTCGGTGAGGAGACGGACACGATTGAGGACGCCTACGAGCCCTTCCTGCTCCAGAGCGGCCTCATTCAGCGGACGTCCCGGGGCCGCGTGGCCACGTTGCGGGCCTGGGCGCACCTCGGGCTGGAGCGTCCCGCGTCGGCCGCCGACGCAAGGAACACGCCTCCGCTCTTCTGACGAGGGGCCCGTGGTGCATCGGGGACGCGTCAATTCACGTTTCTCGCGCCTTTTGCCGTCGTCGTGAGCTAGCTTTTTGGGGTTGCACCACAAGACGGAAGCGAGGTGACCACATGGCAGGAACGACCGACTCGGCAGGCTCAATGACGAGCGTGCCGCTGACCGCGTTTGCCATTGTGGCCCGGCCGCCCCTCTTGCCCACTGGTGCCGTCGGAGGAGGGTCCCGGATGGCCGGGCCGCTCCTCTGCCTCGCTGGTCACTGACGCCGACCACGACACCGCCGGGCTGACCGCCCGGACGCAATCCGAGGACCTCCACGCAGCTCCGCACGCGCACCGCGACTGCTGTGCTGTCCGTGGCCTCACATTCCTTTGTTCCACCTCCCACTTGGAGATTCCCATGGGTGAACGCACCCTCTTTCCCAACGCTTCGACCAGAGACACGCTGGCGTACTGCTGGCGCCAGATGCAGCCTGACCGGGCCGCCTTCACGGGCGCCTGCACGGCGATCGTGCTCGGCACCTTGGCCAACGCCGTCGCGGCGCCGCTGATCTTCGCTGCGCTGTTGAGCCGCATAGCGCAGCTCGGCCCGCACTCGCACGAGGGCCTCTGGCAGTCCTTCGGCCCGCTCCTCGTCGCCTACGCGATCGTGTTGGCCGCGGCGACGCTCTTCGGCCGCATCGGCGGCTGGATGAACTGGGGCGTCACGCTGCGCTCGTTCGGCCGCGCCATCACCAGCGGCTACGACCACCTGATGAGCCTGAGCCACTCGTGGCACACGGACAGGCCGTCGGGCGAGGTCATCGCCACGCTGGAGACGTCGACCTGGGCCTTCGCTGACATGATCGATGCCACCGTCTGGGGCATCCTGCGCATCGGCGTCACGACACTCGGGGCCATCGTGGTCCTCGGGGTCGTGGCCTGGCCGGTGGCGCTCGTGATGGCCGGGCTCGTCGGCGTGTTCGGCCTGGTGCTGCACCGGCGCATGGGACGGGTCGTCGCGGCGGAGAAGCAATTCTCCGACGCGCACTCCCGGGCCACCGGCGTGATCGCCGACACGATCGCCAACCTCACCACGGTGCGCTCGCAGGCGGCGGAGGAGCGCGAAATGGAGAACGTGGGCGCACTGGTCGCCGACTCCATCAGCGCGGACCTGCGGGCGCGGAAGGTCTTCACCGCAACCCGGATCCAGATGGAGTCGGCCATGGCCTTCTTCAACTGGGCCGCCATCCTCGTGGGCGTCGTCCTGGCGCTGCATCACGTGGTGGCGGCGGGGGCGGTGTACCTCATCCTCTTCTACGCGACCTTCGTCGGCACGAGCCTGGAAGAATCCTTCGAGTTCATCCGTCTGATCGCCCGCGCGGTGGGCCGCTGCGCGAAGTTCGCCGGCATTGCGGCGACGAAGCCCGACATCGTCGATGCCCCTGGCGCACCCGACATGGTGGTGCCACACGGTCGCGTCGAGTTCGTGGGCATGCGCTTCGCCTACCGGGGTGGAGCGCCGCTCTTCGAGGGACTCGACCTGCGCATTGAGCCGGGGGAGCACGTCGGCCTGGTCGGACCTTCCGGCTCGGGCAAGACGACGCTGACCAAGCTGTTGTTGCGGTACGCCGACCGCAACGGCGGGTTGATCGAGATCGACGGTCAGGACATCGCCGCGGTCACCCAGCACTCGTTGCGGGGCCACATCGCCTATGTCCCGCAAGACCCGCAGATGTTGCACCGCACTATCGCCGAGAACATCTGTTACGGCATAGAGGGTGCGGACGGCGAGGGGGTCGACATGGACCTCGTGTGCGCCGTGGGGAAGGCCGCCTACGTGGACGAGTTCGTCGAGCGTCTCCCCGACGGATACGAGACCATGGTGGGCGAGCGCGGCATGAAGCTTTCCGGGGGGCAACGCCAGCGGGTCGCCATTGCGCAGGCCATGGCCAAGGGGGCGAAGGTGCTCGTGTTAGACGAGGCGACCTCGGCCTTGGACTCCGAGTCGGAGTCGCTCGTGCAGGAGGCCTTGTGGCATCTGATGCAAGGCACGACCGCATTGGTCGTGGCGCACCGCCTGGCCACCATTGCGCGGCTCGACCGGATCGTGGTGCTCGACCGCGGGCGGGTGGTGGAGCAGGGCACGCACGCCGAGCTCCTGGCCGCCGGGCGCAACGGTGTCTATGGGCGTTTGTGGGCGCACCAGTCGGGTGGCTTCCTGGCCGCCTGACTGGTGCGAAGGCGGTGCGGTGCGAAGGCGGTGCGGTCCGGTGCGGTGCGGTGCGGTGCGGTGCGGTCCCGCTGGGTGTCAGTGCAGGCGCCTGGCGGACCGGCCGCCGCTCAGCCGGTGCCGGGCCTCAGCCGGTACGGACGACGGAGGCCACCGACGCGCCCAGGGGGAGGTACACCCTGAAGGTGGTCGACCAGCCGGGCGTGTCGACGATGTCGACGAAGCCCTCGTGTGCCTCGGCCACGGACTTGGCGATGGCCAGTCCGAGGCCAGTTCCGGGTACGCCCATTTCGGTGGACGAGGCCAGCCGGTAGAAGCGCTCGAAGAGTTGGTCTCGCTCGCTTTCGGGGATGCCCGGCCCTTCGTCGAGGACCTGCACGCGGGCGTAGGAGTCGACGTTGTCGACGATGACGTGTACCCGGCCGCCGCGGGGGGAGAACTTGATGGCGTTCGAGAGGAGGTTGCCCAGGAGCTGATGCAGCCGGGTCGGGTCACCGAAGATGGGCACCTCCTCGCCCGGGTCGATCGTCAGGACCACGCCCGCCACCGTGGCCGAGGTCTGGATGGCATGCACTGCGTCCTCGGCGAGACGGCTCAGATCCAGCTCGGTGAAGGCGACCCGCAGCCCGCGCCCCGCCCCCGGGTCAGCCAGGAGGTCCTCGGCTACCCGCTGCAGGTGCTCAGCGTTGCGTTCAATGGTCTGGAGCATGCGCATCTGGCTCTCGGTCAGATCCGCAGTGGCATCGAGGAGCAACTCGACGAAGCCCCTGATGGAGGTGATCGGGGTGCGCAACTCGTGGGAGACGGTCGCCACCACGTCGTCCTTCATCTGCGTCAATTCGCGCAGCCGGTTGTTCTGCTCAATGAGGGACTGGGTGACCTCTTTTTGAATGGCGTAGAGACGCTCCCGGTCGGCCGCCAGCTCTTCCCGCTCGGTGACGTCGATGGCAACCACGACATAGCCCCCGTTGGTCGGCACCGGGTCGTCGTCCGGGGCCATGGAGCCGTTCGAGCCGGCGGCGGCGTCCTTGTCGGCGTACTCGGTGTCGTCGACCCAGTCCTCGTCGAGCGCGGGATCCGGCGTCGGCACGGGGAGCGCCCGGACCCGGACGACGCAGCGCCTCTGCTGGCCGTCCTTGCGGGTCGCGGTCCAGGGAACCTCCGCTGCCGTCTCCGCATCGACTGGCTCGAGCGCGGTGCGCATGGCGTCGATGGCCTGCCGACGCTCGTCGATCTGGGCCGGGTCGATGAAGTCGGCAATGGAGTGGAATCCGACGACCTCAGCGGCCCGGTATCCGAGGAGCTGTTCGGCGCCGGCAGAGAAGAAGGTGACGGTGCCGGCGGGGTCGACCCCGAGAATGGCGCTGCCGGTGGCGGCGCGGAGCAGGGTCTCGAGCCGGTCGCGGGCGTAGTCCGCCTCGCGGGCGTTGCGGCGGGCCATTCGTGACTGCTGCGCCAGGTCGGTCAGGAAGGCCCGGTCCCGGGACACCATCGTGTAGACGGTGGACGCCACCAGGGTGGTGACGGTGGCCATGACGGCCACTTGGCGCCATTCGAGCGTGGGGTACTCGGGTGCGCCCACCAATAGCAGCGGGACGAGGAGCGCAAGGTCCATGCAGAAGAGCCCGACCAGGAGGTGCAGGCGGCGCCCGTAGAGCGAGAGCCAGACGATGGGGAGCAGGTACATGACCACCAGCCCCGAGTCGGCTCCACCCTGGGCATCTCGAATGATGGCGATGACCGCTATGTAGCCGATCGGGATGATGAGCCAGGCCCAATCAGGCAGTCGTTCCCAGGGCAGGAGGAAGGCGGCGGCCAGGAGGCAGAAGAAGATGACGCCGGCAATGGAGATCTCCCGGCGGGCGGCGTGAGGGAAGGGGATGAGGGCGATCAGGATGGTGCCGATGGCCACCAGGGCAAAGACCGGGAGCCGGACCCGCATGGAGCCCGAGAACCCGATCGGGAGGGTGGAACCCGGTAGCTGTGGATCGCGGCGCCGATCGGCGCCGGGTTCGGACTTGGACGAATCGCTCACCGGTTCCGCGAGCGGTAGCGGTAGCCGAAGCCCCGGACGGTCTCAATGGGACCTTCGTCGCCTTCGTCCCAACCCAGCTTGCGCCGGAGCCGCAGGACGGCGTACTTGACCCGGGACGGAGCCAGGCCGCTCGGGTCGTCCCAGGCCAGCTCGATCAGCTGGTCGGAGGACAGGACCTGCCCCTGGTGGCGGGCCAGCGTGGCGAGGAGGCGGTACTCGGTCGGGGTCAGGATGATCGTCGTGCCGTCGACCGTCACCTCCTGGTGGGCGAAGTCGATGTGCAGGGTGCCGTCGTCGAAGGTCGTGACCGGTTCGCCCTTGGAAACCTGGCGCCGTCCGACGGCCTGCAGGCGGGCCAGGAGCTCGACGCGGCTGAAGGGCTTGGTCAGGTAATCGTCGGCGCCGGAATTGAGCCCCCGCACCTTGTCCCTCTCGGTTCCG
>DATCEZ010000130.1:0-2071 GCA_036509775.1 Acidimicrobiales bacterium | reverse complement strand
AGGCGGACGGCCCAACGGTTGGCGTCGGTGGCGCTCAATGCGAAAGACCACAACGGGAGCCCGAAGCGGCGTTCCAGCTCGGCGCCGACCCATTCGGCGTCGGCCGTGGGCAGCATGGTCGTGATCCCGCCGAGCCGGCCGATCCTCTCGACCACGGCGTCCACCGTCGGCCCCGGCGAGTGGCCCGCCATGGCCCCGGTGTCACCCAGGGCGAAATCGACATACGACAGCCCGTCGACGTCGACGACCTGACACCCGTGGGCGCTGTCCAGGTAGAGGGGATACCCCCCGGCCCACTTACTCATCCACGTCATCGGGACACCGCCGAAGAGATGGCGGGCTTCGGAGAACAGCTCCGCCGAGCGCGGATGGGCCAGGGCGAACGCGGCGCGCTCGCGCTCCACGAGATGTTCCAGCCGGCGGCGGTCGACGCTCGTCACTTCTGTCGGCTCGTCGCCGGTGGTGTCACTCGTCCGTCACCCGTCAGTCATCGGCGGCCAGTCCGACGGGTTCCGATCCGAATACCTGATCGACATCGCGGCGCCCGATGACGTGCACGTCCACGCCGCTCTCGGAGGCAAAGCGCAGCACACGCTGCACCACCGAGCCCTTGGTCATCTCTTCCCAGCGACTGCGGCGGCTCGAGCCGAGCACGATCTGCGTAACCTGATGCTCGCCGGCGAAATCGACGAGAGCGCGCGCCGGGTCGTCGCGGGTGATCTCGTGCCAGTGGGCGCCGAGGTCGTCGGCCAGATGGTGAAGCGCATCGAGTGACTCGGCGTCGCGCTGACGCCCGTGTTCGCCGGCAATCACGTGCACGGCATGGAGATCGCCCTTCATCCGGGCGGCCAGGCGCGCGGCGCGGCGGATCACGCCGTCGGTGCCATGGGCTCCGGTGACCGCCACCATGATCCTCTCGGCCGTATCCCACATCTCCTGGGGATGGCGGTCCCGGAGATAGGCCAGCAATTCCTCTTCTGTCTCATCGGCCACAAAGCGCAGCGCCAGCTCCCGGAGAGCCACGAGGTTCTCGGTCCGGAAGAAATGGGAGAGGGCGTCCTGGATCTTCGCCGGCGGATAGATGTTGCCGTGCACCATGCGCCGGCGGAGCTGCTCGGGCGAGGAGTCGATGAGCTCGAGCTGGTCCGCCTTGCGCACCACCCAATCGGGCACCCGCTCACGGACCCGTGACCCGGTCATGCGCTCGACGGCCTCGGCGATGCTTTCGAGATGCTGGACGTTGACAGTGGTGATGACATGGATGCCGGCATTCAACAACTCGATGACGTCCTGCCACCGTTTCTCGTTGCGCCCCGATCCCGGGACATTGGTGTGGGCCAACTCGTCGACCAGGGCGACTTCGGGCCGGCGAGCGAGAACGGCATCGAGGTCCATCTCCTCGAAACCCGTGTCGCGGTAGGAGGTGACTTTGCGGGGGACGACCTCCAGATCACGGATGAGCTCGGCGGTGCGAGGACGGCCGTGGGTCTCGACGAATCCGACGACGACATCGGCGCCTCGACGGTGCCGACGCCAACCCTCGTCGAGCATGGCGAAGGTCTTGCCCACGCCGGCCACCGCCCCCATGTAGATACGGAATCGACCGGCCGGGCTGACCGAGTCGGCCTCCACCTCGTCTGCCGGGAATTCACGCGACGTCATGGTCCCCATTGTGCCCGAGTGGGGTGCGGCGAGGTCGAACCGTTAACGTGGCATCCAGGCATTTTCGATGGAGGCAGGGGCAATGACCTCGGTGAGACGCAGCTTGGCGGGAGCAGGCGCTGCGCTCGGCGCCGTGGCCGTCCTCACCGCGATCATGGCCCCCGTCCGCGGCCACCTGAGCATCGCCACTCCCGCCCTCGTCCTCGTCATCCCCGTCGTGGTCGGCGTTGTCGTCGGTGGCTTCGTGGCCGGCGCCGCGGCCGTCCTCGCCGGCTTCTTCGTCTACGACCTGGCCTTCATCCCTCCCTACGGCAGCGTGGTGGTGGGGGCCCCGGAGAATTGGGTGGCCCTCGGCGTCTACGTGGTCGTGATGGTGCTCGTGGCCCAGGTGGTGGCGCGCCTCGACGTG
>DATCEZ010000129.1:0-7390 GCA_036509775.1 Acidimicrobiales bacterium | reverse complement strand
GCTGGGCCGGCGGGTGGCTGCCGGTGGGATTGCCGAGGACACCGCCAGTGGCGACGGCCTCGTGGACGGCGGCCATGGCGGCCGCCACCTCGGGCCGCAATGGCGTGGTGGCGGCGTGATCGAGATAGGTCATATGGGGCGGGCGATCAGGGCGGCATCGCTTGGAGTGCGGCGGGTCCCGGCGATCGTCAAGCCACGTAGACGGTCTTGGCGTTGGTGAACTCCTTGAGCCCCAACTCCGAGAGCTCGCGCCCGTAGCCCGACTTCTTAATGCCCCCAAAGGGCAACTCGGGCATGGAGGCCACCATGGCGTTGACGAAGACCGCCCCCGCCTCAATGCCCTCGACGCACTTGGCGATCTCCGCCTCGTCGGACCCCCACACGCTCGAGCCCAGTCCGAAGGACGTGTCGTTGGCGGCGGCGATGGCGGCGTCGACGTCGGGGACCCGGATCACCATGGCGACGGGTCCGAACATCTCGACCTTGGCGATCGGCATGTCGGTCGTGACGCCTGACAGGACGGTCGGCGCGAACCACCAGCCGTCGCCGTCGGGCAACGTGGCGGCGTTGTGGACCGTGGCGCCCTGCTGAAGCGCCTGCTCCACCTGTCCCACCAGCTCGTCGCGCGCCGTCTCGGTCACGATCGGGCCGATGTTGGTGGCCGGGTCGAACGGGTCGCCCACCACCAACGAATCCATGGACTCAATGAAGCGGGACTCGTACTCGTCCGCCACAGCGTCGACGACGATGAACCGCTTCGACGCAATGCAGGACTGGCCGTTGTTCTGGACGCGGGCGGTGACGGCGGTGCGGACCGCATCGTCCAGATTGGCGCTGGCCAACACGACGAAGGGGTCGGAGCCGCCCAGCTCGAGCACCGTCTTCTTGAGGGCATCGCCCGCGGCCGCGGCAACCGACATGCCCGCCGGCTCGCTGCCGGTCAACGTGACGGCGGCGATGCGCGGGTCGTGGATCAGCGCGGCAATGTCCTGCGACGGCACGAACAGGTTGGAGAAGGCGCCGGCGGGCAGGCCCGCCCGCCGGAACAGGTCTTCGAGGGCCAGCGCGGTCTGCGGCACATTCGATGCGTGCTTCAAGAGGCCGACGTTGCCCACCATGAGAGCCGGGGCAGCGAAGCGGATCACCTGCCACAGCGGGAAGTTCCACGGCATGATGGCCAACACGGCGCCGAGCGGCTGGTAGTGCACGTAGGACTTGGAGCCCCTGGTGGCGATCGGCTGATCGGCCAGCAGCGCTTCACTGTTCTCGGCGAACCAGCGCAGGCCGGCCGCACACTTGGAGACCTCGGCTTTGGCGGCGGCGAAGGTCTTGCCCATTTCGGTGGTGAGGATGCGCGCGAGGTCGGGGACCTCTCCCTCGAGCAACTCCGCCGCGGTGATCAGGTGGCGGGCCCGCTCCTGGTACGTCGTGGTGCGGTACTCGGCGAAGGCGATCATGGCCTGCGCCAGGATGGCCTCGACCTCTTCGGGCGTGTGGGCGGGGAACTCCTTCTCCGTCTTTCCGGTGGCCGGGTTGATGGTGGCGAAAGGCATGACGACAGTTTGCCTGCTGGCGGCCGACCTCATACAGGGGGATCGGCGGATGGGACGATCGGCGGATCAGCCCGGCAGCCCCAGATGCTCGGGGACGGCCCGCCGTATGAGCTTCCCCGTGGCCGTATGGGGCAGGTCCGTGGTGGCGAAGTACGTCTTGGGACGCTTGTACGGGGCGAGCCGGGATGCGGCGGCGGCCCGGAGGGACTCCTCGGCCGATGCCGACATTCGGGGTTGCCGGCCGTCGGTCACATAGGCGGCGCACACTTTCTGGCCCCACTGCTCATCGGGCAGCCCGAAGACCGCCACCTCGGCGACGCCGTCGACGGCGGCCAGGACATTCTCGATCTCGGCTGGATACACGTTGACGCCCCCACTGATGATGAGGTCGTGCCGCCGCCCGGTCAGATAGAGGAAGCCGTCCTTGTCGAGTCGGCCGAGGTCGCCGACGGTGCAGGCATCGCCCTTCCAGGCGGCGGCGGTGGCCTCGGGATTCTCCCAGTAGCTGAAGCGGGCGAACGCCGGCATGTCGCACCAGATGGTGCCCGATGATGCGGCGGGCTCGCCGAGGTGTTCAGCCTCGGGATCCGATCCGGCGGAGTCGATGTGGAGGCGCCGGCCGGGACGGGCCCGGCCCACTGTGCCCGGGTGCTCGAGCCAGTCCTCCGGTGGGCACACCGAGAACTGGGCCTCGGTGGAGCCGTAGAACTCCCAGACGCCGCCGGGCCGGACGCGTTCCATGGTGGCGCGCTTGACCGTGTCGGGACAGGGCGCCCCGGCGTGCGCCAGGAGGCGCAGCGAATCGAACTTTTCGTCGGCGTCGAGACCGGGGTCCTGCAGTATCCGGTGCAGGTGGGTCGGGACGAGGAAGGTCGTCGTCGGTCGGTGGCGCCGGAGGGTGTCGAGCGCGGTCGGCGCATGGAAGCGGCTGAGGATGGCCAACGACCCGCCCGCCAGGAGCGTGCAGCTGGCGAATCGGATGGACACGGTGTGGTACATCGGCGAGCACACCATGTGCAGGTCCTGTGTGTCGAAATCCCAGACGCCGGCCTCGTCCTCGAAGACCTGTTGCGCGGTGCGTTCGTCCCACAGGCCGGTCGTGACGCCCTTGGGCCTGCCGGTGGTGCCCGACGTGTAGTGCATGGGGCGGGTCAACGGGTGCGGCGCGAGTTCCGTCGGCGTCCCCGTCTCTATGAGGTCGTGCAGCTCGGGCTGGGTGAAGACACGGACGGTGGGACGGGCGTCGGCGGCGAGGTCGTCCCGCTCGGCCGGGGTGAGGGTGGCGTTGAGCAAGACCGGGATGAGGCCGATGCGGGCCGCCCCCATGCCCGCACATATGAGGTCGCCCGAGGAGCCCAGCGCGAAGGCGACCCGGTCACCCCGGGTGCAACCCCGGGCCAGCAGGGCACCGGCGGCGCGGCGCTGGCGGTCCTCGGCGTCGGCCGCGTGCAGGATCTCGACGGTGGGGACGTCCCCGGGCACCGGGGCAGGATACGCCCGGCCGCCCGTACGATTGCCCCTTCGTGGGATCGACCTCATATGACCTATGACTTCTGACGGCAGCGGCGGCGATGTCGTGCGGGCCCGGGCGTTGCTCGAACAGGCCCGGCGGGTGGTCGTGCTGACCGGCGCGGGGATTTCGACGGACTCGGGCATCGCCGACTTCCGCGGGCCGCAGGGCGTCTGGACCAAGAACCCCGAGGCCGAGAAGATGGCGACGCTGCAGGCCTACGTGTCGGACCCCGAGTTACGGGCGCGCTCGTGGCAGAACCGGCTGACGTCACCCATGTGGTCGGCCGAGCCCAATGCCGGGCACCGGGCACTCGTCGACCTCGAGCGCAGCGGGCGGCTCGAGCTGCTCGTCACGCAGAACATCGACGGGCTGCACCGCAAGGCTGGGTCCGATCCGGCGCGCATCGTCGACATCCACGGCACGTCATTGGAGGTGATGTGCCTCAGCTGCGGCGACCGCCAGCCGGCCGAGCCGGTCCACGACCGGGTCCGGGCCGGCGAGGCCGACCCGACGTGCGCCGCGGTGCTCGAGAGCGATGACGAGGGCGCCGTCTGCGGCGGGATCCTCAAGTCGGCCACCATCAGCTTCGGCCAGAGCCTCGTCGCCGAGGACCTGTTCCGAGCGGAGCAGGCCGCAGCCGACTGCGACCTCTTGCTGGCGGTGGGATCGACCCTGGCCGTGTTCCCGGCGGCGGGCGTGGTGCCGGTGGCCGTGCAGCACGGCGCGGTGGCCATCATCGTGAACGGCGAGCCGACGGACATGGACGGCCTGGCCGACGTGGTGTTGCGGGACGCCATCAGCGAGTGCTTGCCGGCGCTGGTGGAGGGGCTGACCCCGGTTACTTCTCGGTCGTAGACCCTCCGCCGGCGGCCTTCGCCTTGCGACGGGGCTTCAGCGCGAACCACCAGATGCTGGCGATCGTGCCGAGGGTCACCACGGCAGCCGCTACCGGCTTGACGACTTTGTGCCCGCTCTTGGCCATGGCGGCACCTTACCCGGCGAGCCTGGGATGAACCCGGGGACAGGAGGTCAGATGGCGGTTGCCGGGTCAGACGGTGGTTCGGACCGACCGATCTTCCTTGTACGCCCTGGCGGCTTGGACCAGGGCGTCGAAGGGCCGCTGGTCCATGGACTCCTCGGGGTGCCACTGGACGGCCAGGACGAACCGTGCGGACGGCAGTTCGACCGCCTCCACGACGCCGTCCCCGGCCCGGGCGGTCACGACGAGGTCGCGGCCCAGGTCGCGGATGGCCTGGTGGTGCGAGCAGCGCACGGTGGTGGACGGGCCGAACACCTCGGCCGTCTTGGTGCCGGGCTCCGTCGCGACGTCTACGTCCTCGAAGTGCATGGGTATTTTGCGGTGGTCGAGGTTGCCGACGACGTCGGGCAGGTGCTGGTGGAGGTTGCCGCCGAGATAGACGTTGAGCACCTGGCAGCCCCTGCAGATAGCGAGCACCGGCATGTCCGCTTCGAGCGCGGCGGCCAACAGCGCCCGCTCGCTGGCGTCGCGGTTGGGGTCGATGCCGCCCGCCTCGGGATCGGCCTCCTCCCCGTATTCGCCGGGGTCGATGTCGCCGCCGCCGGTCAGGACGAGGCCGTCGAGCACGTCGATGACCTGGTCCGCTCCGGCCTCAGGGCCACCCGGCGAGGTGCTGGTCGGCGGGAGTAGGAGCGGCCGGCCGCCGGCTGCGGCCACCAGTTCGAAATAGGACGCGGGCAGGACGGCGGCCCGACGCTCCCAGTTGCCCCAGGCCGCCACGTCGGCCACGTAGGTCGAGACACCGATGAGCGGAAGCATCACCCCAGCGTACCGAGGCCGGGAGCCCCGTTGTACTGGCGGTGCGCCGGTTGCGGGGTCAACATGGCGCATGCCCGGACCTGGACGTGAGCTCATTGACGCCGCCATCGCCGACGGGTCGGTCGACACCGTCGTACTGGCGTTCCCCGACATGCACGGGCGCCCCGTGGGCAAGCGGGTGACGGCGGACTTCTTCACGGCACACGCGGCCGAGCACGGCATGGAGGCCTGCGACTACCTGCTGGCAGTCGACGTCGACATGAACCCGCTCCCCGGCTACCGCTTCACGAACTGGGGCACCGGTTACGGCGACTTCGTGGCCCTGCCCGACTACGACACCGCCCGGCTGATCCCCTGGCAACCCGGCACCGCCTTCGTCATCTGCGACCTGACCGACGAGCACGGGACGCCGGTCGAGGTCTCGCCCCGCCGGATTCTGCGACGCCAGTTGGAGCGGGCGGCCGAGCGCGGTCTGCGCATCTGCAGCGCCACCGAGCTCGAGTTCTTCCTCTTCAAGGAGTCCTACGAGGAGGCCGACGCCCAGGGGTGGCGGAACCTCACGCCGCACACCTCGACCATTGAGGACTACCAGTTGCTCCAGACCACCCGCGAGGAATACGTCCTGCGGCGGATCCGCAACGAAATGATCGCCGCCGGCATACCCGTGGAGACCTCCAAGGGCGAGGCGGGGCGGGGGCAGCACGAAGTGAACGTCGTCTGGGACGAGGCCCTTGTCACAGCCGACCGCCATCTTGTCTTCAAGAACGGCATCAAGGAGATTGCCGCGCAGGAGGGCAGAGCGACAACATTCATGGCGAAGTGGACGATGGACGACGTCGGCTCGTCCTGCCACGTGCACACCAGCCTGTGGGACCCCGAGAGCGGCGTCGCACTGATGGCGCCGGGCGCCGGCGAGGACGACGGCGCGCTGCACCCGAGCGGGCTGTCCAAGCTCGGCCGCCACTTCCTGGCGGGCCAGCTGCACGCGGCCAAGGAGCTGGCCTGGTTGGCGGCGCCCACGGTGAACTCGTACCGGCGCTATGTGCCCGGCAGCTGGGCGCCCACGGCGGCGGTCTACGGCGAGGACAACCGCACCTGCGGCTTTCGCCTGGTGGGACGCGGGTCGGGACGGCGGGTGGAGTCGAGGATCCCGGGGGCGGACATCAACCCGTATCTCGTGCTGGCGGGCGCCATCGCGGCGGGACTGTACGGCGTCGACCACGAGCTCGAGCCGGGAGACCCCTACCCCGTCAACGCCTACGAGGCGACGGACGTGCCGCGCATCCCCTCGACGCTGGTCGAGGCCATCGACGCGCTGCGTGACTCGGCGGTGGCGCTCGAGGCCTTCGGGCCCGACGTGCACCACCATCTCCTCAACACGGCCGAGCAGGAGTGGTTGGCCAGCAACCGCCACGTGACGGACTGGGAGCTGGCTCGGAACTTCGAGCGGATATAGGCCGGCGGTCGGTCGGCCGTCGCCTCCGGGATCGGTCCGGCCGCGAGACGAGGCCGGCTCCCATATAAGGTCGCCCGGTCATGCTGCGCTCGCAACTGTGCTCGGCCGAATCGCTGCGCTCGCCGGCTCTGCGGGGCTGGGCCGAGCGGCTGCGGCCGATGTGGGCGGCCGGCGACGACGCCCGGGACATCATGCTCCATCGCAAGATGTGGGAGTGGCTCTTCATCGCCGAGGCGCTGCGGGAGCGGGACATGCTGGCGCCCGGGCGGCGGGGTGTCGGATTCGGCGTCGGGCAGGAGCCGCTGGTGGCGCTCTTCGCCGATGCCGGCTGTGACGTCGTGGCCACCGACCAGCCGCACGAGTCCGCCGTGGCGTCGGGCTGGACCGACTCGGCGGTGGAGTGGTCCGGAGGCTTGGACCTCCTCAACGAGTTCGGGCTGTGCGGGGCGGATGCGTTCGCGCGGCGGGTGACCTTCCGCCCGGTCGACATGAACGCCCTGCCGGCGGACCTGACCGGGTTCGACTTTGCGTGGTCGTCGTGTGCGTTGGAGCATCTTGGGACGCTCGAGGCCGGAATGGACTTCGTGGTGGATCAGATGTCGTGCCTGCGTCCCGGCGGCGTGGCGGTGCACACGACCGAGTACCTCGTCTCCTCCAACGACGCCACGGTGGAGGCGGGCGGGACCGTGTTCTACCGGCGCCGCGACATTGAGGGGTTGGTGACGCGGCTGCGCCGGGCCGGCCATGAGGTCGACATGGACTACACGCTGGGTTTGACGCCGGACGATGTGCACGTCGACGTGCCGCCCTACACCGACGTGCACCTGCGCACCGAGCTGGCCGGTTACGTCACCACGTCACTGGCGCTGATCGTCACGAAGGGCGACGGCCGTCGCGGACTGTTACGGCGGCGCTGATCTCCACGTTGCGTGGGTTGGGACCCACTCAACCGCTGAACGGGTTCTTCACCGCGTCGCCGTAGGGAGAGACGTCGTCGAACTCGTCGTCGGGACAGGCACCGCGATCGCTAGTTGAAGGGGACAGTCACGGGACCGGGCATCGGTTTGTAG
>DATCEZ010000128.1:0-2678 GCA_036509775.1 Acidimicrobiales bacterium | reverse complement strand
TCATGTCGCCGCCCCCGTGAGGTCGGCGTCGACTTGCTTCGGGCGGCGGCCCGCAGCGACGGCACTGGGCTCCGCAGCGTCGACCGCTCCGTGCGCCGCAGCTGACAGCAGCGCACTCGGGTTGGGCGCGGCGACAGCCGGCAGCAGGGCAACCAGGATCCCGACGACCGGCAACAGGGGGATACGGGGGAAGGCGAGAGGGGAGAACGAGATGGTGAGGCCTGGCACGTCGAGGGAATGGGCGACCGACATCGCCACCAGAGCAACGAGTCCGGAACCCACCACCGTCCACTCCGGCCGTCGCCACGGGTCGGGGCGGTACCGCGAGCGCGCCGTGCGGCGTCCGCCGACGGCCAACCCGACGCCACAGAGCACGGCAGCGACGGCGAAGATGGGAAGGCCAAGGCCGAGGAGGGACCCGCCGTCGATGACCCCGTAGATCCCGACGGCCATCAGCACCATGCCGCAGACGGTGGCGCCTCCGGCCAGCCGCCGCGACGACGTACGCACTGCGACCCGCCGACCGTATCCGCGGGCATCCATGCTCGTGGCCAGTTGCAGCGAGCGGTCCAGCGCACTCTCCAGCACCGGAACGGCCACTCCCCGCATGCCCCGGAGCCCGGTGGTCGGAATGCCGCGCTGATGTCGCGCCTGGCGCACGATCCCGATGGACTGCACCAGCTCGGGGGCAAACGAGAGCGCGACCGTCACCGCCACGCCCGTCTCGTAGAGCACCGCGGGCAGCGAACGGAGCAACCGGTACGGGCTGGCCAGCGAGTTCGCCGCCCCGAAGCACACGATGATCACCGCGAGCTGCAGCCCGAGCAGGAAGGCGTCGAGAATGGACTCCAGCGTGACCGGACCACCGATGCTCACCGCAGCCGCCCACGACGGCAGTGGCGCCTGCGGAAGGGTGAACAGGACATGCCCGGGGATACCCCGTTGCCCGAAGAGGATCTCAATGACGATCCGGATGGCGATGACGAGCAGGCCGAGACGGAGAAAGAAGGCGATGGAGCGCGACCACGGCGCGCTGCTCCGGCGGGCGGACACGACGACGCACGCCACGGCTCCGATCAGCGCCAGGAGGAACGGGTTGTTCGTCCGCATGGCGCAGATGGCAAGGCTGGCCGCCCAGAACCACCACGCCACCGGGTGCAGGGAGCGGCGCCTGGGGACGGCTGCCCGCGTCATTCCTCCGCCGGCCTCCGCCGCCATCTGACCAGCGCGAATGCCGCCAAGGCGACGACGACGACCCCGACCAGCACGCCCGGGAGCACGTCGCTCGACGAGCCGCCGGAGCTCCCGTGCGCCGCTGCGCTGGCGTCGGCGATGCGACGGGCGTCGGACGATCCGTGGCTCCCGCCATCAGCCCCGCTCGAGCCACCGGAGACCGATGTCGTCGTGGTGCCCGACGCCGCCCCTGCCGCCCCTGCCGTCCCTGCCGCCCCCGCCGTGGTGGTCGTGGAGGACGTCGGGACGCCGGCCTTCGACCGGGTAGTCACCGGCGAGGTGGTCGGAGTGGCGCCACCGGGCCCGGCAGGCGCTTCGGCCGTGGTCGAAGTGCTGCTCGGCGCTCCCGATGCGCCCCCCGTCGCTGTCGGTGCGCCCGGTGCGCCCGGTGCGCCCGACGTCGTTGTCGTCGTCTGGGTCGGCGGAACGGCATTGCAGATCTGGGCGTACGAGGGAGCGACCCCCGGCGGCGGGTCGCTCGAGCTCGCCGGTTCGCCGTTTTGGAACTTCCACCCTTCGACATCGTCAGCCGGGTTGGAGACGGACTGCCCTGCGGGGCCGTTGTTGGCGTAACTCCATTGCCCGGAGGTTCCGTGCCAATACGACCAGAAATCGAAGTTCCCGTTGCCGACACTCTGGCCGCAGTTCTGCACGCCGTTGTACGGATACCCATTGATGGCGCAGAGAAGTCCCGAGCCGGCGTACGAGACGTTGGAGGCACCAACGGCCGCCGCCAGCGCATCCGTGTCTCTGGCGGTGGACGCCACGGGCACGCACTTGGTCACCGTTTTCATCGACGATCCGCTCCCGAAGTCGACAACGACGGCAACGTAGACGTCGTTGCCGACCGAATCCGCCGACGCAACGGCCATCTTCAGCGGGACCAGGGCACCGGGGCCGATGGGGGCGAGCACTGCGGCTACAGCGCCCACGAAGAGCCCCCACAGCAGCACCCGGGCCCGGGCTCCCGCGCGGCGCACGCTACGACGAACTGCCCGCTCCGCCGACAGCGGCGTTATTGCTCGCGAGCGAAGCGGCTGAACCCGAGAAGAGGGCGTCGCCGTAGTTGAAGACTCCCCCGTCGGAGGCGAACAGCCAGTAGCCACCGCCATCCCGGGTCCGGGCCATGCCGACGATCGGCTGGTTCAACGTGATACCGCCGGTCGAACCCTGGAACACGGCGTCGCCGTAGCTGAAGATGCCGCCGTCGGAGGCGACGAGCCAGTAGCCGCCGGTCGGCGCCGCCGCCATGCCGACGATCGGCTTGTTGAGAGGCTGGCCACCGCGGGAGCCGTAGAAGGCCGCGTCGCCGTAGCTGAAGATGCCGCCGTCAGACGCCACCAGCCAGTAGCCACCACCGTCGGGCGTCGCCGCCATGCCGACGATCGGCTTGTTGAGCGGCTGGCCACCGCGCGAGCCCAGGAAGGCCGCATTGCCATAGGTGA
>DATCEZ010000127.1:0-2725 GCA_036509775.1 Acidimicrobiales bacterium | reverse complement strand
ATGACGCCCGAGACCCCTGACTCCACAGCGGCCCGGGTGGCGTCGAGCGCGTCCTCGCCGTCCAGCAGGAGTTGCTCGTGCGCAATGGGACGAGTGCCCGAGGGGCCACCGGCCCACGGGGCAGGGAGTCCCTCGCCGCCGAGTGCCCGCCAGATGCCCCGCGACGTCAGGGCCACCACGAGGGCCAGCACGGCGAGGAGGGCGACGGCGATCACGATCGTCACGATGAAGCGCGAGAACCAGGTGGCGTCGTAGGCGTGCTGGAGTGCGGTCTGCTGTCGTGGCGTGCGGAAGACGCGACCGAGGCCGTCGACGACGAACTCGACACGCAGCAGCAGCGCGATCACGGCCAGTGCAAGTGGCGGGGCCCAGAGGTAGCGGCGCAGCCGGCGGTAGAGCACGCGCGACGTGACGAACCGGCGCGCCAGTCTCGGATCGTCCAGACGCTCCATGCCGGCCAGCCAAGGACGGTCGTCGGAAGGTGCGGCGTCCATGGGTGGATTGCTGTCGGGGCGCAGGGTGCCGGCCCGCACCAGCACGGTGCGCGTGCCCGCCCCCGTCTCGCAGCGGAGGTCGACGCCGTCGCGCACCGTCGCGCCGTGACGTTCAAGGACCTGCACGAGTGCGGGCTCACGCTCGGAGGGCGGCAGGACGACGATCACCTGGGAGTCGGCGCGGGCGGCGAAGGTCTCGAGCGCATCGGTGAGGGCGGCATGCTTCTCGACCACGACAGCGGACTCTTCGGCGGAACCCGGTGCCGCCAAGCGGCCGCAGATGACCACGATGCCGGGGCCCTGCCACTCGCCGAGCCGCTGGGCGATGTCCCGGCAGGCGGCCCGCGAGCTGTCGGTGGGCTCAGGGGGAAGCAGCAGGTCACCGATGACCTCGACCCTCCGGCCCAGCGCCACCGGGACGGTGCAGCCGACGGTGGCAGTGCCGGTGGCGGCGTCGACCGCTGCCTGGTCCACTCCTACCTCCGTTTCAGCTTCGGATCCCATTCGCCGTCCATCGTCTCACCTTCAACGCCTCCGACCTCTCCTCAATTGGGCGGATCCGCCACCGTGAAACGTGGGCGACGCCGTAGGCTGCCTCTTCGTGCCCGAAACCAGGCCTGAGACCAGGCCAGAGACCGATGCGATCAACTGGACCTGGAATACCGGGACCACCACGCCGCACCGGAGCGGGGCGGCTGTCATCTTCGACATCGACGGTGTCCTGTCCGATGCCGCCGGCCGCCAGCACTTCTTGGACCGCGGCAGCGGGCGACGGGACTGGGCCGCCTTCTTCGAGGCCTGCGGCGACGACCAGGTGATCGAGGAGATCGCTCGCCTCCTGGAGTTGCTCGATCCGTCGCTCGCCGTCATTCTGCTGACCGGGCGCCCCCACCGCGTACAGGCCCAGACGCTGGCCTGGCTGCAGCGGTACGGCCTCCGCTGGGACCTGCTGGTCATGCGGTCGCGCGGGGACTACGCCCAGGTCACCGAGTTCAAGCAGGCGGTCGTGCATGACCTGCGGGCGTACGGCTTCGATCTGCGACTGGCCTTCGAGGACGATCCCTCGAACCATGCCATGTACGTGGCGGCCGGCGTGCCCTGCGTCTACATCCACTCCGGGTACTACGAGTAGCGCGACTGCAGGTGCCGGGCCCACCCGGCGAGCAACGCCACGAGGGCGAGGACCAGCACGGGCAGGTCACCCCAGTGGTCGTAGGGCGTGAATCCCGAGCGCAGGGCGACGGTGGCGAACAGCACCTGGCGCCGGTCGAGTGCGCTGCGTTGCACGACGACGCCACGTTGCGTCACCGCCGCGCTGTACCCGGTGGGGGCGGCCTGCACGAGGTCTCGCCCGGTCTCGACGGCCTGCACGATCGCCGCTGCGATCTCCTGGGTCGGCACCTGGGAGGTGCTGTAGGAGGAGGTGTTGGTGGGAACGGCCAACAATTGCGCGCCAGCGCGGACCGACTCGTGGCTGCGCCCCGCGTAGAAGATCTCGAAGGAGACCAGGAGTCCCAAAGGCGCGGCGGGGGTACGCATCAGGCCCGTGCCGTGGCCGGGGACGGCGTCGACCGGCACGCCGGACAGGTCGGCGAAACGCGAGAAGAAGGAGCGGAGCGGCACGTACTCGCCGAAGGGCACCCGGTGCACCTTCTCGAAGACGCCGACGATGTGGCCGCTCGGGCCCCAGGCCACGACCTTATTGCGGAATGAGGTCGTCGACGCCGGCTCGGTGACCCCGACGACCAGCGTCGTTTGGAGCTGCCGGGCCAACCGGCTCAGGAGCGCTCCCTGCGGCGAGCCGGCCAGCGGGCGGTCGAGCGCCACGACGTCCTCGGGCCACAGCACGAGGGCCGGCGAGGGATGCGCCTTGGCCACGGTGAACGTCGCCGCCAGCTGGGCGGCAAATACCGAGGTCGGCGAGGTCTGCTCCTTGCTCAGACCTCGTTGCCCCCCACCTTGCACCATTGCCACGCGCACGGACCGAAGCGGCGCGCCGCCATCGGGCGCGACCAGACCGACGACGGCCAACACGATGATGCCCGCCGTCATGACGAGGGTGCCGATGAGTCTCGGCGACCCGGCCTGCCTGTCTGTCTGCCTGTCTGTCTGCCTGTCCGTCTGCCTGGCCCGGGCTCGGCCGACGCGGATCCAGACGGCAGTGCCAGCTGTGGCCACGGCCACTCCGCCGGCCCACACTCCGGCCGTGATGAGAAGCGGCCCGCCGAGGC
>DATCEZ010000126.1:0-2520 GCA_036509775.1 Acidimicrobiales bacterium | reverse complement strand
TGATCCTTGGCCTCCAGGCACTGGGCGCCGGCCAGGTCCGTGTAGGCGGCCGTGCTCGCGGCTGGCGGAATTGGTCGATCGGATATGTGCCGCAGAAGGTGCTGCTCGACCCGGATATGCCGATGCGCGCCCGCGACCTGGTCGGGCTCGGGCTCGATGGGCACCGCTTCGGGATGCCCGTCCCGTCCGCCAAGCGCAAGGCGCTCGTGGACGAGATGCTGAGCGCGGTCGATGCGGAGCGCTTCGCCGACGCCCGGGTCGGGGCGCTCTCGGGCGGTGAGCAGCAGCGGGTCCTGATCGCGCACGCTCTCATCAGCCGTCCGCGTCTGCTTCTGCTCGACGAGCCGCTTGCCAACCTCGATATCCGCAGTGAGCAGGAGGTGGTGGAGCTGGTGGCCCGCATCGCCAGCGAGCAACAGATCGCCGTGCTCATCTCCGCCCACGACATGAATCCGCTGCTGCCGGTCATGGATCGCGTCATCTACGTCGCCGCCGGTCGGGTGGCGAGCGGCACCACCGAGGAAGTGGTCACCACAGAGGCCCTGAGCGAGCTCTACGGCCACCACGTCGACGTAGTGCAGATCAATGAACGGATCCTCGTCGTGGCCGGACGCGAAACGGCCGCCCATCACGACCACTCTGATTCCCGGGCGGAATAGGACGTGACGGTGGCCGGATCTCTCGCCCCGGTGTTCGAGCCCGGGTTCTTCTCAAGCTCCCCCGTACACGTGGCATTGATCGTGGGTGGCGTCGTCGCCATCGTCTCTGGCGTGGTCGGCACTTTCACCGTCATGCGTGGCCAGGCTTTCGCCGGCCACTCCCTCGCCGATATCGGCACCGCCGGTGGTTCGGCCGCCTTCTTGGTGGGGGTCAGCCCGCTTTACGGGTTCGTGACCATGAACCTGATCGCCGCCGGGGCGATGGAATTGATCGGGATCCGTCGACCCCGCGGACGCGACCTGGCCACCGGGATCGTCCTGGGTGCCGCCCTCGGGCTCGCCGCGCTCTTCCTCTACTTGGACACCACGCACTCCAGTACGACCGGCGCCACCATCAACGTGCTCTTCGGGTCAATCTTCGAGTTCCCGTCCTCTCTGGTGCCCGTCATCGCCACCTTCAGTGTGGTGGCCACCGGCATCGTCCTTCTCTCGTACCGGCCGCTTCTGCTGAGCTCTCTCAGTCCTGACTTGGCGGCTGCCCGCGGCGTCCCTGTCCGCCTTGTCGGTATCGGCTACCTCGTTTCCTTGGCCGTCGCCGTGTCGCTTTCGGCGGTGACGATCGGAGCCATCCTCTCCACCGCGCTGCTGATCGGACCTGCGGCGGCGGCACTCCGGATCACCAAACGAGCCCCGCTGGCCATGGCCATTGCCGCCGCCGTCGGTGTGGCCGCTACCTGGCTCGGGATTCTGCTCGCCTATGACAGCTACGACTGGGCGCCGGGACACCGGGGGTGGCCTGTCAGCTTCTTCGTGGTCACCCTGGTCTTCGCCTTCTATCTCGTCATCCACATGTCCATCGGGCGGTCGCACGGCCACGGGCACCCGTCCGTCGGCACAGGGGCAGCCTGATGTTCTCAGGCTTCATGGTCACCGCGTGGGAAGCCGCCACCATCGTGGCGGTGGTGGCCGGCGTCGTAGGATTTTTCACCGTACTGAGGGGTTCCGCCTTCGCCGCCCACGCTCTGCCGAACGGGGCATTCGCCGGCGCCGCCGGTGCCAGCCTCATCGGTGTCAACGTCATTGTGGGGCTCGGTGTCTTCGCCCTGCTGGGGGCGCTCACGATCGGGGGGCTGGGACGCCGGGCCCGCCAGGACGTGGCCACCGCACTGGCGATCGTCATGATGCTCGGGCTGGGGGCGCTCTTTCTGTCCATGACCACCGAATACGCGCCCGAGATCTACTCCTTGCTCTTCGGCGAGGTCCTCGGCGTCAGTGGCAGCGAACTCCTCCCGACGGCCGTGATCGGCATGGTGTGCATCGCCGTCGTCTTCGTCCTCTACCGCCCCTTGCTGCTCTCTTCGATCATGCCGGATGCCGCCGAAGCACGCGGCGTCAACGGCCGACGGATGGACCTTGCCTTCCTGGTGGTGATCGCTCTGGCCACGACGATGGCCGTCCCGGTCGTCGGCTCCCTGCTCATCTTCAGCCTCCTTATCGGTCCACCGGCCGCCGCCCGGTCGTTTACGAGCAAACCTCTGCACGCAATGGGCTTGTCCGTCGCCCTGGCCCTCGGCACCGTCTGGGCAGCCGTTGCCCTTTCCTTCGCCACGAACCTGCCCATCGGGTTCTTCGTCGGGGCTATCAGCGCGTGCTCCTATGCGGCGGGACGGAGTTGGGTGGCATGGCGACGGACCCGGCCGGTGACCAAGATCTCGCGGACGGGACTTTTGCGCGCCTGACGCGAAAGGGCGGAGTCCGGACGCCCCAGCTCCGGCCTCATCATCACTGACATCCGGTAGGGCCGGATTCAGCTCGCATCGAGAAGAGCGGTGACCAGGTCCACAAGTCGCTCTTTGGGCAC
>DATCEZ010000125.1:0-6639 GCA_036509775.1 Acidimicrobiales bacterium | reverse complement strand
GTTGACATAGACGGACAGCGATTCGAGCGCGCCGATGCCGAGGCCGGCGGTGATGGCCCAGCCGAGCGAGTGGAAGCGACCGACCACTGCCGCGGCGAGGGCCGGCACGATGAAGAGCGTGTACGTCCCGGGCTGCAGCGGGACGAGCGGGGCGATGAGGATGCCGGCGATGCCGGAGACGACGAAACTGATGATCCAGTTGACGAGTGCGATGCGGTCGGGCGAGAGGCCGCTGACCAGTGCGCCCACTTCGGTCTCGGCGGACGCCCGCGTGGCCAGGCCGAAGCGGGTGAAGCGGAAGAGCACCGTCAGGACGATGCCGAGGCCGATGATGGTGCCGGCCAGGAGGAGGCGGTCCGTTGAGACGTCGATCCCGAGCCACTTCACGTGGTCCTGCGGGAAGATCGGGTTGACCAGCACGACCTGCGTGCCGACCTGGTAGGTGACGACTGCGGTGAGCACGCCCATGAGGCCGATGGAGGCGACGGCCTTCGCCACGGGGCGGTGCTTGCGCAGGGGGCGGAAGACGAGCAGGTAGACCACCGCCCCCATGACGGCCTGGATGCCCAGCGTGATGAGGAGGGCGGGCCAGAAACCGAGGTCCGAGCCGACGCTGACCGTCGGTCCGAGGCCCGGGATCGGAATGAGGAGCTGCCCGTTGCGGAGGAGCGAATACGTGTACGCCGCGTAGAGCGCCTGGGCGCCGGTGGCGAAGTTGAGGACGCCCGACGAGCGGTAGGTGACGACGAGCGCCATGGCCAGGGCGGCGAAGACGCCGCCGTTGCCCAGCCCGAGCAGCAGGAACTCGACGTAGGTGTTCAACGAGGTCGCTTCCCATCGGCCGCTGGTTGACGGTTGCCGCCCTGCTCGGGACCGCCCTCGTGCTGCTCCCCCCGGGAGTGGATCACGTATTAAGGATACTCAAATATCACCTTGGGCGCACGGGCCTTGTTGGCCGATTTCGGCTGTCGGCGGATGAGGTCCCGTCGTCCCACGGCACACTGAAGAGATCGATCGCACGACGAAGACGAAGGAGAGCAGCCATGAGTGACAGCCGCCCCGTTCTGGAACCCGGACCCGATCACCCCATCACCATTGAGCCCCACCGGGGCCACGTCACGGTTCGCCGCGGTGCGGCGGTCATCGCGGAGACCGACAAGGCGCTCGAGCTGCACGAGGCCAGCTATCCGGCCGTGCTCTACGTTCCACTTGCCGATGTGGACCAGGGACTCCTGGGGCCGAGTGACCAGCACACCTACTGCCCATACAAGGGTGAGGCGTCGTACTTCGACATTGTGGCCAAGGAAGGGGCGACCGATACCGATGCCGGCGCCATTTGGTACTACCCCGAGCCATACGGCGCGGTCGAAGCCATCCGCGACCACGTCGCCTTTTATGCAGACAGGGTCGCCATCACGACCGACGCTTAGGACAGGGCGCTACGAGCTGCGGGGGCGCAGCGAAGGTTGACGGCGAGCGTCAGGAGCCGGAAGCGGACAGCTCGTCCCGCAAAACCCGGCGCAGCAGCTTGCCCGTCGGCGAGTAGGGGAGCTCGTCCCGGAAGGCCACGACGCCCGGCATCTTTGTGGAGCGCAGACGCTCCTTGACCCACACTTGCAGGTCGACCTCGGTCACCTCGCCGTTGGGGTGCAGCACCACAACGGCCGCCACCGCCTCGCCCCACTCGGCGTCGGGGATGCCGATGACCGCCGCCTCGGCGACGGCGGTGTGCAACATGAGCACTTCTTCGATTTCGCCGGGCGAGATGTTCTCCGCCCCCCGCACGATCACGTCGTCCAGGCGCCCGTCGACGTAGAGGAAGCCGTGCTCGTCGAACGAGCCGGCGTCCCGAGTGCGGAACCAACCGTCGTCGGTCAGCACGTTGTTGCCCACGTACTCGCCGGCCACCTGCTCGCCGCGCACCCAGATCTCGCCCTTCTCACCCGGTGCGACAGGCGCGTCGTCGATGTCGCGCACCTCCACCTCGAGAGCCGGGAGCGGGCGACCGACCGAGCCCAGCCGCGCCCGGATGACCGGGTCTTCGCTGGCGAAGGCCTCCCGGTGCTCGTCCGGGGTCAGCATGGCGATGGTCGAACTGGTCTCGGTCAGCCCGTAGGCGTTGACGAGATCGATGTGGGGCATGTCGGTCAGCGTGCGCTCGACGAGCTCGAGCGGCATGCGTCCGCCGCCGTAGGAGAGGTGGCGGAGGGACGGGAGCTCGGTGTTGGTCTCCTCAATGGCGTTGAGGATCCGCCCCAGCATGGTCGGCACCACCATGGCGTGCGTGACGTGCTCGTCGGCGGCGAGTTGCACCCACGAACCGGCCTCGAAGGCCGGCAGGTACATGATGCGACGTCCTGCGTAGAGCGAGCTCAACACCGCCGCGATGCCAGCGATGTGGTACGAGGGCACGCAGATCAGCTGCGCTTCCGTCGGCTCGCAGCCGAGGAACTCGACGCTCGAGATGATGTAGGAGACCAAGTGGCGGGGGCGCAGGATGGCCGCCTTGGGCTCCGACGTCGTGCCGCTCGTGAAGAGCAGAACGGCGATCTCCTCGGGGTCGACGAAGGGGTGCTCGCCGGTGACGGGCTCGGCGATGGCGGCGGCGAACTCGGCCTTGGTCAGGACGTTGGTGGCGCCGATGCCGTTGAGGCGATCGACCTCCTGGTCGTCGGCGATCATGATGCCGCCGGCGACGCGCCCGAGGATGCCGCGCAGTTGCTCGTCCGGGGCGCGGTAGTTAAGCGGCGCGAACGGGATGCCAGCCAGCGCGGCGCCGAAGAGCGCGACCGGAAGCGTGTCCTCGTTCAGCCCGAAGTAACCGACGACCTCGGCTCCACTCTTCTCGAAGTAGATGGCGGCCCGCCGGGATCGCTCGAGGAGATCCGAGGCGGTGATCCCGGCGTCATGGGAACCCAGAACGACGCGGTCCGGGTCGCCCTCGGCCGCCATTTCGAGCAGCATGGCGATGTTCACGACTTCGTCCCCCGTCTTCCCGGTCGGTCAGTCCGAGGCAGGGAGGGGCTTGGCGCCCTTGACGGCCAGGATGGTCTCGCCGACCGAGATGGCGCCCTCGCCGGCCTTGGTGCAGAGAAGCTCCAGGCCGAGCTCGTCGTCGCTGTAGCGCTTGCCCAACTGGGTGCCGCCCTCGAAGCCGTCGACAATGGTCTCCGATGCGGGCTCGGCGTCGGCGGGCAGGAAGGGGTGGCCGCCGCAGCGCAGGTCGACCGGGTCGGCGGGTGCCTTCACGACCACGACCTCACAGGCGTCGACCGCACTGCGAAGCCTCGCTCCTGCCTTCAATTGGATAGCCACCGCAGTCCTTCCATGCCTCGTTGTTGTCGATCAATTGGTCCCCCAGAAACTCGGAGGGGAGCGTTGCGATCCTATTCTGGTTGTGAGGCGTAGTCCGCATTGAGACGGGGTGGCCGGGGGACGGGTCCGCTGCTGTGTGCGGGGACTCAGCATCGAAGTGCGCACGTCGCACGGGTTTTCTCGGAGGGGGATCCGAGCAATCGGAGGAGGACGACGATGGCCGATGCCGCTGAGTGGGAGGCCGATTCCAAGCGTGACGACCAGGAGGGCTCCCGGGACGGGGACGCCTGGACCGACGAGGTGGGACCGGGCGGGTCGGACGAACCGGGCGCTGACTTCGATCGACCGCCCGACCACGTGCCCCAGCTGCACAGAGCCATGTCGGAGGCGGCCGAAGACCTCGACGCTGTAGAGGACCGGTTGTCCACGCTCTTTGACCGGACGGAGGGACCTGGGCCGGGCTCGGCGACGAGACCAGCTTCAACGCAACGGAGCACGTTGCATCCTGAGTTCGCGGCGGGCGCTGGCACTACCGGTGCTGCTGATGATGAGGATGATGCTGCTGCCGACGACGACATCCTCGACCTCTTTGAAGACGATGAGGTGGGCGATACGGACGACGACGTTCGAACTGAAGAGCCCATTGTCGCCGACCGGAGGGCGATCATCGGCGAGTACGAGGACGACATCGGCGGGGACTTTGCTGAGCTCGACGCCGAGTTGGCAGCCGAGGAACCGGACGGTCCTGCCGAGCCCAAGCGGCGGATGTTCGGGCGCCGGGCCAAGGGGACCACGGCCGCCCGGCGTTGACGGCGGCAGCTAGGTGGCGTCCATTACTTGCTGGGCCAGCGCGCCCCAGCGCTCGAACGCGGCTGGATCCTGCGCGACGTCGATGCCCGTGAAGTAGCTGACGACCCGGGTGGCGATGCCGCCGTACTTGGCCACGATTTTGTCGGCGATGTCGTCCCAGCGTCCCTCGGTGACGAAGTTCTCCAAGATGTCGTCGTCGATCTCGGCCGCCATGCCGGCGACGTCGCCGGCCCGCTGACGCTCCCGCAACCGGTCGGTCATGTCTTCGCGGTCGAGTTGTTCGAAGATGAACGCGTAGTTGGGTGTCGTCCCGTAGAAGGCCACCTGCATACGGGCGCGTTCGCGCCAGACAGCGCGCTCCGCCTCGCTGTCGCCAACCACCAGGAAGGCGGGGACGATGACGTCGAGGTCCTCGACGTTGCGTCTGGACAAAGCGGCGCCGGCCTCGAGGCTGGGCAGCAGCGTCTCGCGCATGTAGGTCGGCGTGTTCAGCGGGTGCACGTGGACGCCGTCCGCCACCTCGCCGGCCATGCGGACCATGTACGGGCTGACGGCGGCGATATCGACCGGTGGATTCGGGCAGTCGATGGCGCCCGGCGACCAGGTGGGCGGGAGCAGCGACAGGTTGTAGAACTCGCCCTCCACGGCCAGCGGTGCCCCGCTGCGGAAGGACTCGAAGATCTCCTTCACCGCGAGGACGTATTCCCGCAGGCGGGGACCCGGATGCGCGAACTCGGACCCGTAGCGGCGCTCGATGTGGGCCCGCACCTGCGACCCGAGACCCAGGCGGAAGCGGCCGCCGCTCGCCTCGGCCAACTCCCAGGCCGTGGCCGCCGTCACCATGGGGCTGCGCGGGAAGGCCACCGCAATGCCGGTCAGCACGTCGATGTCAGCCGCCACCGCGATGGCGCCGCAGGTGAGGTACGCCGTGCGTCCCGCCTCCGTGACGACCAGTCCCGAGAGCCCGGCGGCCGCGGCCTGTCGCCCGAGCTCGGCGGCCTGGCGGAGAGGCTGAGCCGGCAGCATGGCATCGAACTTCAGCGGCAACGAGCCACCGCTTCCGACATCGCTTCTGTGGCTGGCGCTGTGGCTGGCGCTGTGGCTGGCGCTGCGGCCGGCGGCGCCTATGACCGGGACCCTGTCACGGCGTCGGCTCGGGCGAGTCCCGGACCTCGCGGATGTAGCCCACCATTTCGTGCACGGTCGGCGAGTCGAGCCAGGGGGTCAGGTCGACGTCGTAGGACGCGGACAGCTCGGGGCCCTCGTCGAGGTAGTGCGGCTCGGACGCCAGGAAGCGACCGTCGACGAGGCGCACCTCGGTCACGAGGTCGGCGTAGGGGCGGGTGCTGGCGGCGGAAGAGCCGAAGCCGAAGACACGCTCGGAGCCCATGACGGCGTTGCAGGCGGCCCGGCCGGTCAGGAAGGGCCGGTAGTCGTTGCGCTCGAGCTCGCCGGCGTAGGCGTCGAGGATGTGCAGGGCCCGGTCCAGCACGTCGGCACTGAAGCCGTAGTAGACGTTCGGCGCCGGCAGATCGCCCCAGACGCCCCACATCCACCAACGCACCGACGGGGGGAGGGCAGCCATGGCCCGCTGCACGCCCCGGCCGACGGCCTCGTGGGCGTGATGCACATCGTGGGGGGAGGGCGACACCACGATGGAGGCCTCGTGCTCCTCGACGATGTTCGGGAGCTCGGTGGCAACGCGGCGGGTGGCCAGCGCCAGGTCCCCTTCGAGGTCGAGGTTGAGCGGCGGGTCGAGGAAGACGGGCACGAAGCCGGCCCGGTCGGCGGCGTCCTCTGCCTCGGCCCGGCGGCGGTCCCATTGGCCGGAAAAGCCCAGGCTGGCGACAACGCTGACCACTTTCCAGCCCCGGTCACGCAGGTGGAGGAGGGCGCCCGGACAGCCCACGGCCTCGTCGTCGGGATGCGGTGCCACGTGCAGGATGGTCGGGGCCACGACCAGGAGGTTATGCGGGACGGGCCGACGGGCTCATGTGCCCAGGATTCGGCGCCGACACCAGCACGCTGAGGCCGGATATCGCCCTCCGCCGCGGTCAAGGCTCAGGAGATCCCTCGTCCTCTCGGCTGTCCGGGGTCGGGTCCCGTTCTGCAAGTTGTCGGAACTGTTCGGGAACCCGGTCCTCCGGGGACAGAGCGATGGAGGCATAGCCGACGGCGGTTCGTCCAAACTTCTCCCGGATTGCGTCCATAGACCGGTCGACTCCCCATCGGGATGCTTCGACGACGGATCCGATTGTCGGCCGCTCGTCTCGACGCCCGGTCGCGACGTCGGCGTCGCCATCGACAGGGAGCTCGAGCTGAAGGGAATGCTCCGGGTGGAGGTTGGAGACCGAGACCGCGAGGAGGGTGATGTCGTGCTCGTGTTCGTTGTCGACCATGGCTGATTGGGCGAGCCCCACCGCCACCTCGGTCAGTGTCAGCGTCGTCGAGATCGCAACGGGCAATGTCACGGAGCGCGTCACTGAGCGCATGCGGGGAAAGCGGACGCGGACG
>DATCEZ010000124.1:0-4924 GCA_036509775.1 Acidimicrobiales bacterium | reverse complement strand
CTCTCCCGGTGCTCGTAGCTCCTGCTGCCGAGAGCAACGGGATCTACTGGCCTCCCCGGCTGAGGTCTGATCGGGAGCAGCCTGCAACCGCCCGCGGCCGGCATTCCCGGCGCGGTACCACCCACCGCGGAGCGCCTGAGCTGGGTATCCGATGAACCCGGCAACGATCGGGACGAATGGGGCGACCTTCTTCATTTACGGCATTTCCCTGATCCTGGTCGTGTGGTGCGTGATCGACGTCACGAGAAGACCACCCGATGAACTGTCACGCGGCAAGAAGGCGGCGTGGGTGCTCACGTCCTTGTTGGGTTGGCTCCTGTTCGGGATCGTCGGTGCGGCTATAGCCGTCTTCTATCTCGTCGGACCCCGCCGAAGACTGAACGCACTGAACGCACAGAGGTGGTAGGGGCCGGGCCGCCTGAAAGGGAAACACGGCGGCTCCTCCCCATGGTCAATCCTTCAACCTGAAACAGGGCGAATCAATGATTTGTCTAGGCCTCGATGGGTGAGGACGCGACGCGGTGCTGCGCTGCCTGCGTCGCCAGCCAGTCGCCCAGCGCCTCACCCGCCGTCAGCACGTGGGCCTCGGCCAGGGCGCGGGCCGCCGGTGCGTCACCGCGCGCCATTGCCTCGAGCAGCGCGGCGTGCTCGCGCCTGCTGCGCTCCTCCTGTTCGGGGAAGAGCTCGAAGAAGTTGCCGGGCACGACGCGGACCGCCTGGCGCAGGTAGGTGAACAGCCGGGGTGAACGAGCGGTCAGGTTGAGGGCCCGGTGGAAGCGGCGGTTGGCCACCACGACGTCGTCGGACCCCTCAATGGCACCGGCCAGCTCGACCAGCTCCGCCAGCTCGGCCGGCGTGATGCGAGCGGTGGCCATCTCGGCGGCTTTGCCGGCCAGGGCGGCCAGCACCGCGAAGTTGTCGACGGCGTCCTGGGGTGTGATGCCCACCACGGCCATACCACTGCGCGGCGTGATCTCGACCAGACCCTCGTACGAGAGCTCGAGCAGGGCCTCTCGTATGGGGGTCCGGCTGATCCCGAACTCGGTGGTCAGCTGATCGAGGTCGAGGCGGTCACCCGGCTGGAGCCGGCCGGTCAGGATCCGGTCCCGCAGCTCGTTGGCCGCTTGGGCCCGGATGGTCGTCGCGATGAGTTTGATATGTGAAATATTACATATTACGGTGACCTCTGCCCGAAAGGAGGACTGATGGCCGAGAGCACGCGACGGCAGATGGCGCTGGTGGGGTTCATGCAGGCCGGGAACGCGACCGTCTACGCCGGCTCGTGGCGCCATCCGGCCACCGAGCACGGGTTCCTGACCGCGGGCTACTACGAGAAGCTGGGACGGACGCTCGAAGACGGCTGCTTCGACCTCATGTTCTTCGACGACCGCCTGGCCATGCCCGGCATCTACGGCTCGTCGGTGGCCGAGGCGGTGCGCACCGGCGCTCGCCCCGTGAAGCTCGACCTGAGCATTGTGCTCGGGATCGTGGCCGCGGCAACCCGCTCCATCGGGCTCGGGGCCACGTACTCGACGACCTACTACTCGCCGTTCCACGTCGCACGCACGTTCGCCACGCTCGACCACCTGTCGGGCGGGCGGGCGGCCTGGAACGTCGTCACGTCGGTCAACGACGGCGAGGCGCAGAACTACGGATTGAAGGAGCATCTCGCCCACGACGCGCGCTACGACCGCGCCGACGAGTTCCTCGAGGCAACGACCGGCTTGTGGGACAGCTGGGACGACGACGCGCTGGTACTCGACCGCGAGACCCCGCTCTTCGCTCACCCCGACAAGGTGCACGAGCTCAACTACAAGGGGGAGTGGTTCGACGTGCGCGGCCCGCTGACCGTGCCGCGTGTCCCCCAGGGGCGGCCTCTCCTCATGCAGGCCGGCTCGTCGGGCCGGGGCCGGGAGTTCGCCGCCAAATGGGCGGAGCTCATCTTCACCGGTGACCCCGGGCTCGACATTGCCAAGGCGCACTACAAGGACCAGAAGGCGAAGATCGGCGAGCATGGGCGCGATCCGGACTCGGTGAAAATGTGCCCAATGGCCTACACCGTCGTGGGGGAGTCCAAGGCCCACGCCGAGGAACGCGAGCAGCTGTTCCTCAACGACTTGGTCGATCCCATGGCGTCGCTCACGCTCCTGTCCGAGCTCATGAACTACGACTTCTCCGGGCTCTCCCTCGACGCGCCCATCACCGACGAGCTCATTGCGTCAGTCTCGGGCATCCGGGGCCTGGTGCAGAACATCAAGTCACACATTGGCGGCGACACGGTGACGTTGGGCGATCTGGCCGGGCATCGCGCCACCCTGTTGCAAGGGCCGCGGTTTGTCGGGACCGGTCCCGACATCGCCGACCAGATGGAGGAGTGGTTCAACGGCGGCGCCTGCGACGGCTTCGTGATCGCAGCCACGCACTCGCCGGGCGCCTACGAGGACATGGTCCGGCTGGTGGTGCCCGAACTGCAGCGCCGGGGGGTCTTCCGGGACCGCTACACCGGCTCGACGCTGCGCGAGCATCTCGGCCTGACGCGCCCCGAGTCGTCCTACGTTGCCTGACAACGACGGTGTCTGACACGGCGCTTCCGCTGCAGGGGCTGCGGGTCATTGACGCCGCCACACTCGCCGCTGGGCCCATGGTGGCGACGGCACTCGGGGAGTTCGGGGCCGAGGTGATCAAGGTGGAGCAACCGGGCGCCGGTGACCCGCTCCGGACGTGGGGCCATCAGAAGGACGGGATCGGACTCTTCTGGAAGAGTGTCGGCCGCAACAAGCGGTGCGTGACGCTGGACCTGCGCCAGGCCGAGGGGCAGGCGCTCTTCCACCGCTTGCTCGACACCAGTGACGTTCTCGTCGTGAACAACCGGCCGAGCGCGCTGGCCCGCTGGGGCCTCGACTACGAGTCGGTGCACCGGGCCCATCCGAACCTCGTCATGCTCCACGTCACCGGGTACGGCGGCGGTGGGCCGGCGAGCGACCGGCCGGGCTTCGGGACGTTGGCCGAGGCGATGAGCGGGTTCGCCCACGTGACGGGGCAGCCCGACGGGCCGCCGACGCTTCCCCCGTTCTTCCTGGCCGATGGCATCGCCGCCCAGTCGGCCACCTATGCCGTGATGATGGCGCTGTACCACCGCGACGTGCACGGCGGCACGGGACAGCTCATCGACGTGAACCTGGTGGAGCCGCTGGCCCGCCTGGTCGAGACGTCCACGCTGGCCTACAGCCACCTCGGCATCATTCCGGGCCGCGTCGGCAACCGGCTCGATGCGAGTGCTCCGCGCAATGCCTACCGCACGGCCGACGGCGAATGGGTCGCGCTCTCGAGTGCGTCGCGCAATATCGTGATCCGTCTGTACCGCGCCGTCGGCCGGCCCGACCTGGCCGAGGACGAGGAGTACGTCGACCCGATACGCCGCCAGGCCCACGGTGACGAGATCGATGAGGTGGTGGCCCAGTGGATCCGCGTCCGGAACCAGGACGACGTCATGCGCGTCTTCGAGGAGGCCGAGGTGGCGGCGGCCCCCGTCTACGACGCCGCGCAGCTGCTGGCCGACGAGCACCTGCGCGAGCGGGGCTCGTTCGTTGAGGTGGATGACCCCGACCTCGGCGTGATGACCGTCCAGGCTCCGGTGGCGGTGCTGAGCGAGACGCCGGGACGGGTCGACCACCTCGGCCGAGGCATCGGTGCCGACAACGACGCCGTTTTTGGCGGCCTGCTCGGCCTCGACGCCGCTCGGCTGCAGGCGTTGCGCTCCGCCGGGACCATCTGAGTCGAGGAGAGAGAGGCACCATGCACGCGCCACGAGCCCGACGTTCGGAGCTGGCCACGCCGGCGAGCAGCGAACGGATGTGCGAGAAGGCGGCCTCGTCCGGCGCCGATCTGGTGTTCCTCGACCTCGAAGACGCCTGCGCGCCGTCAGCCAAGGAGGCGGCCCGCTCCATCGCCGTGGGCGCGCTGACGGGTCAGGACTGGGGGCAGACGGTGCGGGCTGTTCGGGTCAACGGCATCGACACGCCGTGGTGCCACGGGGACATCATTGAGATCGTGACGGGGGCGCGCGAATCCGTCGACGTCCTCATCGTGCCCAAGGTGCGGCGCGCCCGCGATGTCTGGTGGGTCGACGTGCTGCTCACCCAGCTCGAGACGAAGCTCCGCCTGACGCGCCCCATCGGCCTGGAGGTCCTCATTGAAGAGGCGGAGGGGCTGGCCAACGCGCTCGAGATCGCCCAGGCCAGCGAACGGCTCGAAGCGCTGATCTTCGGAGCCGGCGATCTGTCGGCCTCGCTGCGGGCCCGGGTCGATGGCAACTTCGATCCTGTCGTGCCGTACCCGGGGGACTTCTGGCACTTCGCCCGGGTGCAGGTGCTGACCGCGGCACGGGCGGCCATGATCGACGCCATCGACGCGCCCTATCCGGCATATCAGGACCCCGACGGGTACCGGCGCGCCGCGCTGGAGGCGAGCGCCCTGGGGTTCGACGGCAAGTGGGCCATCCACCCGAGCCAGGTGCCCATCGCCAACGAGGTGTTCTCGCCGACATCCGACGAAGTCACCGAAGCCCGCCAGGCGATGGAGACCTACCGTGAGGCGGAGGCCGGCGGCGTCGGGGCCATCGGTCGCGACGGGAGGCTGGTCGACGCCGCCCACATGCGGCTCGCTGCCAACACCTTGCACAAGGCCGCGCTGGCAGGAGGGTCGGGAGAGACCGCGGCGCAGTGATGCACCGGCGGGTGCCTCAGGGAATCGGGGTTCCGGACGGACAACGATTCAGAGCGGCGTCGAGACCTTCGGTCCGTACAGCTTGCAGCGCGTAGACAACCTGGGGGTCGCTCCATGACCAGACCCGAGCCGGGTCTTGGTCGACGCTCTCGACGTCATGCGCCTTGAGATTCCAGCAGATCGAAGAGCGCAAGACCGC
>DATCEZ010000123.1:0-7895 GCA_036509775.1 Acidimicrobiales bacterium | reverse complement strand
CGCAGCTCGTGGCTGACGTCGGAGTTGAAGCGCGCCTCGCGCTCAATGCGCTCCTGGAGCTGGTCGACCATGGCGTTGAACGACAGGGTGAAGCCTTCGAGGTCGGGGTCGGCGGCCTCGAGGTCGAGCCGGGTGTCGAGGTCCCCGGCGGCGATGGCGCCTGCCGCCCGCGACACGTCGGCCAGCGGCCGTAGCGAGCGCACGCTGGCGAAGCGGCCCAACCCGGTGCCGAGGAGCGTGGTGACCACGCCGGCCACGAAGAGCGTGAGCCCGAGCACGCGCAGCGTGTGGTCGAGATCGGAGAGGTCGAACACCTCGAAGTAGAACGCGTGGACGGACGGGATGGGGGTGCCGATCCCGATCTCCGCCGTCCCCTGTGAGGTGCGGTAGGTCTGCGTCGCTGCCGTCCCCCGCAGGACGTCCTTGCGCAGCTGCACCGGGATGGAGGCGCTGACCGACAGCGACGACTCGTAGGCCTTGCCGTGGTGGTAAAGGACGGAGTGGGCGTCGGACCCGGCGTCGAGGCTGGCCAGCAGGGCCACGTACTGCTGCGGCTTGGTGCCCTGCTCCAATGACGTGCGTACGAGCAGCGCGTTGTTGAAGGCCTGGTGTTGTGCCGCCGACTCTCGGCCGGCCAGCAGGAAGTGACGCACGGTGAAGTAGGAGAGCCCACCCATCAGGATGGACAGGATCAGCGCCCCGAGCCCGAAGACGGCCGTGATGCGGGCGCCGATGCCCAGCTTCACGTCAGGGCACCAGCTTGTAGCCCATGCCCCTCACGGTGAGTATGTGCTGGGGCACCGCCGGATCCACCTCGACCTTGGTGCGCAGGCGGCGGATGTGCACGTCGACCAGCCGCCCGTCCCCGAAGTAGTCGTAGCCCCAGACCCGGTCGAGGAGCTGCT
This sequence comes from Acidimicrobiales bacterium, assembly GCA_036509775.1. Taxonomy (GTDB): domain Bacteria; phylum Actinomycetota; class Acidimicrobiia; order Acidimicrobiales; family RAAP-2; genus Bog-473. The sequence continues at coordinate 6,990 of DATCEZ010000123.1, read as the reverse complement.
CGCGGCTGAGCACCTTGTTGGGGCTGGCCGCCAGCTCGCACAGCAGGCGGAACTCGGTCCGGGTGCAATGCACCTCGTCACCGTTGACGTGGCGCAGCACGCCCTGCTCGGGCAGCAGCTGCAGGTCGCCGAAGGTGATGGCGCCGGGCTCCTCCTCGGCCGGCCGGGCCCGGCGCAGCAGGGCGCGGATGCGGGCGGCGAGCTCCTTGGCCACGAAGGGCTTGGTGACGTAGTCGTCGGCGCCCGCTTCGAGGCCGGCCACCACGTCGTGCGTGTCCGAGCGCGCCGTCACGATGATGATCGGCACGGCACTGCTCCGCCGCAGGGCGCGGCAACACTCGAAGCCGTCCATGCCCGGCAGCATCAGGTCGATGAGCGCGACATCGGGCGGGGCCTCGGCGAACATGTCGAGGCCCTCTTCACCGCTTGCTGCGTCCCTTACCTCGTAGCCTTCGCCCTCCAAGGCGAGGCGCATGGAGGATCTGATGCGCTCATCGTCCTCGACGACCAGTATGCGCCCGCTCATCGCCCTCCGGCTTAGCTGATCCAGATCTGGGTCGGCCAAACGGAACCCCCGATCATGCCGAAGGCCATCTGGCCGTTTGGCGCCGTGGGATTGTTGAAGTTCTGCACTTTGGTGTCGCCGATCACGGCCCACACGGCCCGGTCGGTCCAGAGGTAGGGGAGATCGAGGGCGAGCCGCTTGTTCACCGTCTGGTACGCGGTCTCGCGCACGCTCTTGTCCGTCTCGGACCGCCCGGTCAGCAGGGCCTTCTCAATGGCCGGGTCGGCGTTGCGGGCCATGTTGATGGACAGAGCGCCGGAGCTCACCGTCGTCGTGCTCCAGAAGATGTAGTTCAGGTCCGGGTCGACGGCACCGAACTGGCGCCAGCCCAGGGCCTGGAACTTGCCGGCCAGGGCGTTGTTGATGGTGTCGTTCTGCTGCACAATGTTGGTCTTGACCTGGAAGCCCACCTGGCCCCAGGCCTGCTCCAGGTACTGGGCAGCCCGGATGGCGGCCGGCGAGTTGGTCGAGCCGTAGGAGAAGGTGATGGGTCCGCCGTTCGTCTTCTCGGCCGCCTTGACCAGCTTGGAGGCCTGGCTCGGGTTGTACTTGGGGTACTTCGTCGTCGAGTAGTACGGGGACCCGGGGACGAAGAGGCCGTTGCTCACGGGCAACACGCCTTCGTCAATGACCTTGGCGTACTGCTGCCGGTTGATGGCCATGGCGGCGGCGAGGCGGACGTTGGGGTCGTTGAAGGGCTTGGCCAGGCAGTTCAGCTGGACACAGTTCATGTCGGGCTCGCCGGCGACATGGGTGCTGTCGTCGATGTAGGCGTAGCTGTGGTTGCCCTTGAACTGCGTGATGATCTGTGGGGTGTCGGTGATGATCAGATCGACCGTGCCCGACTTGAGCGCCTCGGCCCGGGCGGACTCGTCGGGGATCGGCTTGAAGGTGATCTGCGACAGGTAGGGCATGCCCTTGCGCCAGTAGTTCGGGTTGGCCGTGGCGGTGAAGTGGTCGTTGGGGACCCACTCCTTGAAGACGAAGGGCCCGGTGCCGACCGGGTGCGACGTGCCGTTGGGGTTCGACAGCATGGACGGCGCCACAATGTAGGCGATCTGCCCGCCGATGCCGCCGGCCAGGTAGAAGGGGAACGGGACCCAGGGCTTGCTGAACGTGATGGTGACCGCCAGCGGGCCGGTCTGGGTGATGGAGACCAGGGTCGGGCCCAGGATGACGCCGGTCAGCAGCGACTTCGACTGGGCCACGAAGTTCGTGAGCAGGGCAGCGCCGTTGCAGGGCGTCCCGTCGTGGAACACGACGTTGGGGCGCAGGGTGACCGTCCACGCCGTGTACGCGGCGTTGGGCACCACGGATTCCGCCAGGTAGGGCGCCCAGTCCCCATTGGCCAGAATGATGGTCAGCGGATCGAACACGGTGCGGGCGTACATGACGCCGACCTCGTCGAAACGAGCCTGCGTGGGGTCGAAGCCCGACTCCTCGGCGTCCACGCCGAAGACGAGCGAACCGCCCTTCTTGGGTTTGCTCTTCGAAACGCCGTTGCGTCCCGGACCGTTGGTCACCGCCCCGGCGATGCTGTCGAGCCCCATGCCGAGCGCGCCTGCCCCCGCCACGCCTGCGACGGCGGCTGCGCCGCCCACCAGCACCGAACGACGATCAAATCTCGAGACCATCGGCCCTCCATTTCAACGAACCCGCCGGACCCCCCGAAGGTTCTCGTGCGACGTTAGTGCCCAGGATCCCCTGCGTGGGGGCGGTACGGTGGCCTTCGTGTCGGATTGGGATCTTCCGGGGTTCTCGGCCTGGCTGGGCGGGCGGGCCGCCGCCACGCGCCGGGCCTACGTCAGCGACATCACCCTCTTCGCCGAATGGGTGTCCCGGAGCGGTGTGGAGGGGCCCGCCGGCATCGACCGATTGCAGCTCCGGCGCTATCTGGCCTACCTCGGGACGCGTCAGCTGGCCCGCGCCTCCATCGCCCGCAAGGCGGCTGCGCTGCGGTGCTACTTCTCCTGGCAGGTGCGGCAGGGTCACCTCGACTCGGACCCGGCCCGTTCCCTGCGGGCCCCCTCGGGCGGCGGCCGCCTGCCCCGCGTCCTGTCGAGCGGGGAGGTCACGTCCCTGCTCGACGTGCCGACCGGGACACCGGTGGACCGCCGCGACGTGGCTGTCCTCGAGCTCTTGTACGCCGCCGGCCTGCGCGTCTCGGAGCTCTGTGGCCTCGACCGCGGTGACATCGACCTGCGCCGCCGGACGGTGACGGTACTGGGCAAGGGGAGCAAGCAGCGCCGGGTGCCGATCCACAATGCGGCAGTGGACGCGTTGGCGGCCTGGTTCGACGGGGGGCGCGACGACATGGACGGTCCGTCCGAGGCGGCCTTCGTGAACCGCCGGGGGGCTCGGCTCGGTCCCCGAGACGTCCGGCGCATCCTCGACCGCCGCTCCGCCTCGCCCACGCACCCTCACGCCCTGCGCCACACCTACGCCACCCACCTCCTCGACGGCGGCGCCGATCTGCGGGTCGTCCAGGAGCTCCTGGGCCACGCCAGCCTGGCCACCACGCAGGTGTACACCCACGTCAGCAAGGAACGGCTGCGCGCCGTCTACGGCGACACGCACCCCCGGGCCTGAGATGCCCCGAGCCTGAAGGCCCGCTGAGCAGCTAGGATGGTCCGGCCCACCAGAGGGTGGGTGGCAGTACCGATCAACATCACCTGCGCGCATTCCACGGTCGTCGCCACGAGGCGGCGCTGCGCCAGGGGAGCAACCGACTGGAGGAATCACCACTATGGCCGTCGTTTCCATGCGACAGCTTCTGGAAGCCGGAGTCCATTTCGGCCACCAGACGCGGCGATGGAACCCGAAGATGAAGCGCTTCATTCTGGGTGAGCGCAACGGGATCTATCTCATCGACCTTCGAAAGACGCTGACCGGCGTCGAGTCCGCCTACTCGTTCGTACGGGACCTGGTGGCCGACGGCGGCACCATTCTGTTCGTCGGGACCAAGAAGCAGACCCAGGGTCCCGTGGCCGAGTACGCCGAGGCGTGCAACATGCCTTTCGTCAACCAGCGCTGGCTGGGCGGCATGCTGACCAACTTCTCCACGGTCTCGGGCCGGGTGAAGCGCATGCAGGAGCTCCGGGCCATGGAGGCCGCCGGCGACTTCGAGGGCATGCCCAAGCGTGAGGCGCTGCAGCACACGCGCGAGCTCGAGAAGCTCAGCCGCAACCTCGGTGGCATCGCCAATCTCGACCGGCTCCCCAACGCTGTCTTCGTCATCGACACGAAGAAGGAGCACATCGCCGTGACCGAGGCGCGCAAGCTTCGGCTCCCGGTGGTGGCGGTCGTGGACACCAACTGCGACCCCGACGTCATCGACTACGTGATCCCCGGCAACGACGACGCCATCCGCTCGGGCTCGCTGATGTGCCGCGTCATCGCCGACGCAGTGGTGGAAGGTCGCTTCATCGCCGAGCACCGCCGGAAGATCGCACCGCCCGCACCCGAGGAGAGCGGGCCGTCCTCGGCGCCGCGTCCCCGCCGGGCGCAGGCTGCTGCTGCTGCTGCTGCTGCTGCTGCTCCTGCGCCTGCCGCCCCTGCCGCTGCTGCACCTCCGGCTGCTCCTGCGGCCCCTGCGGCTCCGGCCGCCCCGGCCGCGGCCGCCAGCCCCGAGCCGGTCGAGGTGGCCTGATCGTGGCCAGCTACACCGCCAAGGACGTGCAGACGCTGCGCCAGATGACCGGCGCCGGCATCCTCGACTGCCGCAACGCGCTCGAGGAGACCGGCGGCGATATTGAGGAGGCTGCCAAGTTGCTTCGTGAGAAGGGACTGGCCGGCGCCGCCAAGCGGAGCGACCGTGAGGCCTCCGAGGGCGCCGTCGCCGTGGCCCGCTCGGGTGACGCCGCCGCCGTCGCCGAACTGCGCTGTGAAACGGACTTCGTGGCCAAGGCCGAGGAGTTCGTCGCGCTCACCAACGAGTTGGCCGCCCTGGTGGCCGCCAAGGGCGAGGATGCTGCCAGCGAACTGAACGACGCCATCGACGGCCTGCGCTCGACGCTCAAGGAGAACATCTCAGTCGGGCGGATCCGCCGCCTGGTGGCCGAGTCTGGTCAGATCCTCGACACCTACCTGCACCTGCAGGCCGGACGCGGTGTCAACGCCGTGGCCGTGGTGATCGAGGGTGGCACCGACGAGCTGGCCCACGACATCGCCGTGCACATCGCATTCACCAAGCCGACCTACCTCAGCCGCGACGAGGTGCCCGAGGCCGATGTGGCCGCTGAGCGGGAGACGTTGACCACGATCTCGCGCAACGAGGGCAAGCCCGAAGCCGCCATGGAGAAGATCATTGAGGGCCGCATGACTGGCTGGTACAAGGAGCGCGTGCTGCTCGACCAGTCCTACGTGCGGGACGAGAAGCAGACGATCGCAGGCATGCTCGGCTCGGCCCGCATTGTGTCGTTCGCGCAGGTCGTCATCGGCGACTGACGCTGCCGCCTGTGGGAGAACCGCGTCGGATCGTGCTGAAGATGTCGGGGGAGGCGCTCGCCTCCGCCGCGTCCGATGAGACCATCGATGCTGCCACCGTCGAGCGTATGGCCAAGGAGATGGGCCGCGCCATGGAGGGCGGCGGCCTCGAGCTGGCCGTCGTCGTCGGCGGGGGGAACATCTGGCGGGGCACGACGGGGGAGAGCGGCGGCATGGACCGCGCGACCTCCGACACCATGGGCATGCTCGGGACGGTCATCAACGCGTTGGCGTTGCAGGATGCGCTCGAGCAGCAGAACCAGCCGACCAGGGTCCTCAGCGCGCTCTCCATGGCCGAGGTGGCCGAGCCGTACATCCGGCGCCGGGCCATCCGCCACCTCGAGAAGGGCCGCATCGTCGTCTTTGCCGCCGGCATGGGGAACCCGTTCTTCACCACGGACACGCCCGCGGCGCTCCGGGCCGCCGAAATCGGGGCCGAGCTCCTGTGCAAGGGGACCCATTCGGGCGTGGACGGCGTCTACAGCGCCGACCCCAAGTTGGATCCGACGGCCACCCGCTACGAGGAGATCTCGTTCATGGAGGTCATCAACAAGGACCTGCGGGTGATGGACCTCACCGCCATCACCTTCTGCAAGGACAACGACCTGCCGATCCGGGTCTTCGACCTGATGGTGCCCGGCAACATACCCAGAGCGCTCAGTGGCGAAGAGATCGGTACGCTGGTCCGCTGATGGACGACGACCTCGCCGGCCTGGTCAAGGAGGACACCAGGGACAAGATGGCCAAGGCCATCGACCATGTCCGCCACGAAATGAGCAATGTTCGGACGGGCCGGGCCTCCTCGGCCCTGCTCGAGCCGCTGATGGTCGACTACTTCGGGACGCCGACCCCATTGCGCCAGCTGGCCGGTTTCAGCGTGCCTGACGCCATGCTCCTGGTCATCTCCCCCTACGACAAAGGCTCGCTTGGAGCGATCGAAAAGGCCATCATGGGTTCCGACCTGGGAATTAATCCCACCAATGATGGGACCGTGATCCGACTGGCCTTTCCACCGTTGACAGAAGAGAGGCGTAAAGAGCTGGTGAAGGTGGTCCGGCACAAGGCCGAGGAGGGGAAAGTGGCTGTGCGAAACCTGCGGAGGGCGGGGCGACACGAGCTCGAGGCATTGCAGAAGGACGGTGATCTCTCGACCGACGAGCTCGAACGGGTCGAGAAGGACATCGAGAAGATCACCCAGGACCAGGTGGCGGCGATCGATCAGCTGCTCGCGCACAAAGAGCAAGAACTGCTGCAGGTCTGAGGAGCGAGCCATGCCCGATGACACAGAGACAGAGGATTACGACGATTTCTCCACCGGCTTCGGCGGCCTGACCGGTCTCGGCGACAAGGCCGAGGCCAGCGAGGCGGACGACACCGGTGTCGCCGCGGAGGCGATCGACGAGGACCCGCCGAGCTACCACTCGGGACGGGTCCGCATCATCGGTGCCGAGCCGGCCAGCGACACCGTGCGCCAGGTGACGGGCCCCGTCGTCGAGGATCACCCCGAAATACCGCACTGGAACGACGCGCCCACCGGGCAGGTCCCCGCCATTCTCGACAGCACCATTGGCGAGGAGCAGCCCGTGGCGCCGCCCATGTGGCGCGAGGAGGAGACGGACTGGGAGGCCCAGGAAGAAGCCTTCGAGCCCTCCATGCTCTCGGACGACCTGCCGGCCGTTGGCGCGTTGCTCGGCGAGCGGGACGATCAGGTCGTCGACGTGGAGCGCCAACCCTGGCACTTCGAGTCCGACGACACGCTCGTCATCCCGCCCGAGCCGGGCTTCGGCTACGAGCCGATTCCTGAGGCCGAGCCCGAGCCCGATCCCGTGCCGGTGCGCGGGTCGGCCCGCCAGCCCGAGCACGTCCTGGTGCAAGAGGCCGAGTACGAATCCGAGTTCGAGCCGGTCGACACCGGGCCGCGGGCGCCGGCCGGCGTCACC
>DATCEZ010000122.1:0-17484 GCA_036509775.1 Acidimicrobiales bacterium | reverse complement strand
GGTGGTGTTCCCCGGCGGCGCCTTCGCGCTCGAGACCGGATTGGCCTGGCTGCACGAGATCAAGAACCAGGAGTTGGGTTGGCGGACCGTGCTGCGCACGCAGCTGGGCGGCCACAAAGTGGTGCGGGCATCGAGCGAGGTGCTCCCGCTGGGGAAGTGCGACAGCGCGGCCATCGGTGAGCCCATGGCCTTCTTCCAGGAATGGCTCGAGCACGCCACCCCGGGCGACCGGTGGTGGGACGAGGTCGACTTCGGGAACAGGCTCGACAACGTGCCGCCGGCCAGCTTCATCGGCGGTTGGTATGACCTCTTCCTGCGGGCGCAGGTCGAGGACTACGAGGCCCTGCGGCGGGCGGGACGTATCGCCCGACTGACCATCGGTCCGTGGACGCACGGCAGCCCCGGCCTGTTCGCCGAGACCGTGCGCGACGGCCCGCGGTGGTTCGACAGCCAACTCAGGGTGGGGAGGGCCGGACGCGACGAGCGTCAGGATGCGCCGGTGCGCCTCTTCGTCATGGGCTCGCGCACGTGGCAGGAGTTCTCCATGTGGCCGCCGGCGGGGAAGACCGAGCGGTGGTACCTCGGGCGGGGCGGCACGCTGGGGCGGGCTCCGGCCGCAACCGACGACATCGCCCCGGACCGCTACCACTACAACCCGAGCGACCCCACGCCATCGGTGGGCGGTCCGTCGCTCAACCGCGCCACAGCGGGCCGCAAGGAACAGTCGCGTCGCGAGCGCCGGCGCGACGTGATCACCTACACCAGCCCTCCCTTAACCGACGACGTCACCGTGATCGGCCCGCTGACCGCCACGCTGTACGTGCGATCGTCGCTCGAGCACACGGACTTCTTCGTGCGCCTGTGCGACGTGACGGCGAAGGGCAAGTCGTTCAACCTGAGCGACGGCATCGTCCGCCTCACGCCCGGCTCGGTGGAGCGGGACGAGGACGGTGTCGCCAAGCTCGACATCGCCATGTGGCCCACCGCCAACACGTTCCGGGCCGGCCATCGCATCCGCCTGCAGGTTTCCAGCGGTGCCCACCCTCTCTTCAACCGCAACGCGGGTACCGGCGAGCCGTTGGCCACCGGGGCCAACCTGCGCTCGGCCGACCAGGAGCTCTTCCACCGCGTGGGTCGCCCCTCTTCGGTGGCCCTGCACGTCGTGCCGCTCATGGAGGACGGCGCGCTGGGCGGGCGTGGAATAGGTTCGCCCGACCCCCTCGGCTAATCTCCGCGCATGACGCAGCCCACCTTCGTGCCCATCGCCGAGGCGGACCAGGTCCGGCCGGCCATGCACCTCGATGTCCCGGCGATCTGGGTACAGGACCGCCCGGCCGAGCTGGTGGGGCCGACCATGCGAAAGGGCGCCAACATCGGGACGCCAGGGCCGGACTCGGGCTTCGCGCTCCGGCTGGCCCACCGTTACGAGCACGAGTTGCAGCTGGGCGACGGCGAGTCCGAGCACGATGTGCTGCTCGGTGTTGCCCTCGTGGCATCAAAGCGGGCTGCCCTCTTCGGCCGGGCGCCCTGCATCTACGACGTCCGGCTCGCCCTCAACCTGTGGGGCTTCCTCGTCGACGCCCCGGCCGACGTCCGAAAGACGCGTCGGGCGCTGTTCTCCTCCATTTCGCACGACTACGTGGCGCAGCGTGCGCTCGTCGACTCCGTCCCCGAGGAGACGCTCCGGCTGAGCCCGGACGAGGTCCGCGCTGGGGGCGGTCCCGCCGCCTGAGGGCAGCGCTCGCCAGACAGTGGACGCAATCGGGGCGATTGACCGGCTCGAGATAGAGGCCGGCGGCTTCACCTTCAGCGGCCGGGCCTGTGGCCCGCACGAGGGCCGCAAGATCCTTCTTCTGCACGGCTTCCCGCAGACCTCATGGGCCTGGCGCGACGAGTTGTGGGCGCTGGGGCGCGCGGGCTACCGCGCCATCGCGCCCGACCAGCGCGGCTACAGCATGGGTGCGCGCCCGGCGGAGGTGGCCGACTACGCCACCGAGCATCTCCTGCAGGACGTCATCGATCTGGCGGACTCCATGAACATGGAGACCTTCGATCTGGTGGGCCACGACTGGGGCGGCATGCTGGGTTGGGTGCTCGCCTCGCGCCATCCGGGCCGCGTGCGCACCCTCACCGTCGTGTCCACGCCGCACCCGCTCGCGTTGCACGAGGCGCTCCGGGGAGCCGATCCCACCCAGGCCGCCTACGGCGCGTCCATGGACGCCTACCGCGCCCCGGAGGTGCCCGAGCGCCTGCTGCTCGGTGCCGACGGAGCCGGCGGCGGCCTCGCCACGCTGTTGGCCGAGACCGGTCTCGATGACGAGGATGCGCGGATGTATGTCGCCGCCCTGAGTGAGCCGGGCGCCCTCACGGCGGCCCTCAATTGGTACCGGGCCATGGACGGCAGCGCCCTCGACGGGCTGAACCCGGTGTGCGTGCCCACGCTCTACGTCTGGTCCACGGGCGACGAAGCGTTCGGGTGGGCGGCGGCCCAGAACACCGCCGAGTGCGTGCAGGGGCCGTACACCTTCGAGGTGCTCGACAACGTGTCGCACTGGATCCCGGAGATGGCGCCCGTCGAGCTGTCGCAGCTGCTGATCCGGCACCTGAAGGCCCACTGACCTCGTTCTGGCCCCGGGCCGGGCGGGCCCGATCAGGGCTGGGCGAACCACCCTGCGTGGCGCCTGCGAGAATGTCTCGGTGAGCACCTCGACCTTCGCCCTGACCGACGTCCAGCGGGACTTCCGCGCCAGCTTGCGCACCTTCTGCGAAGAGAAGATCGCCCCGAACGCGGCCGAAGCAGACCGCAACGCCGAGTTCCCGTGGAAGTCGTTCGAGGCCTGCAAGGAGATGGAGCTGCCCGCCCTCGGCATGCCGGCCGCCTACGGCGGTGCAGGGGCCGACACGGTGACGGTGGCGATCATGACCGAGGAGCTCGCCCGTGTCTGCGCTTCGACTGCGCTCACCGTCCTCATCTCCAAGCTCGGCATGACGCCGGTGTTGAACTGGGGCTCCGAGGAGCTCAAGCAGGCGTACGTGCCCCGGGTGGCCGCCGGCGAAATGCAGGCGAGCTACTGCCTGTCCGAGGCCGACGCCGGCAGCGACGTCGCCTCCATGCGGACCCGCGCCGTGCGTGACGGCGACGACTACATCCTCAGCGGGTCCAAGTACTGGATCACCAATGCCGGCATTTCGGACGTCTACGTCGTCTTCGCCAAGACCGACCCCGACGCGGGCGGGCGCGGGATCTCGTGCTTCCTGGTCGAGAAGGAGTGGGGGATCCGCATCGCCAAGCACGAGGACAAAATGGGCTTGCGCGGCAGCCCGACCGGCGAGGTCATGCTCGACGAGGTCCGCGTCCCCGCCTCGCACCGCATCGGCGGGGAGGGGCAGGGCTTCACCATCGCCATGCACACGCTCGATCGCAGCCGCCCCACCATTGGGGCCCAGGCCATCGGCATTGCGCAGGGCGCCATCGACTTCTCCGGCGCCTACATGAAGCAACGCCAGGCCTTCGGCGGCCCCATCGCCGACCTGCAGGGCCTGCGCTTCATGCTGGCCGAGATGGCCATGCGCAACGAGGCCGCCCGCGCCCTCGTCTACCGGGCCTGCGCCATGGTCGACGACGACCCGACGGGGGAGCTCACGAAGTTCGGCGCCATGGCCAAGGCCTTTGCCTCGGATGCGTCGATGTCGATCACCGTCGACGCCGTGCAGCTCCTCGGTGGCTACGGCTACACCAAGGACTTCCCGGTCGAGCGCTTCCTGCGCGACGCCAAGGTGACGCAGATTTACGAGGGCACGAACCAGGTGCAGAAGGTCGTCATCGCCCGGGAGCTGCTCAAGCACCTGTAGGGCAGGTTCGGTCCGGCGGAATCAGCGTTGGCGCCCGGCGATACAGCCCGGGCAGACTTCCCGGGGCCGGCCCGAAAGGGCCGGTGCTAAAGTTAGAACAGGTTCTAGAAATCGCCCATCGCGGGCAGCCGGCCGAGGGTCGGACGTGGCAAGAGGAGGACGTCGGTCATGGCGCAGCCGGTAATCATCGAGGCGGTCCGTACCCCCATCGGAAAGCGCAACGGCTGGCTGTCGGGCCTGCGTGCGCCCGACCTTTTGGGCGCGGTCCAGATCGAGGTCGTCAAGCGGTCCGGGATCGACCCCGCCTCCGTGGAGCAGGTCGTCGGCGGCTGCGTGACCCAGGCGGGGGAGCAGGGCTTCAACGTGACCCGGACGTCCTGGCTGCTCGCCGGCCTGCCCTATGAGGTCGCCGCCACCACGGTGGACTGCCAGTGCGGCTCGTCGCAGCAGGCCAACCACTTCGTGAACAACCTCATTGCCGCCGGCGCCGTCGACGCCGCCATCGGGTGCGGTGTCGAGGCCATGAGCCGCGTCCCGCTCGGGGCCAATGCCGCGGCCGGCGTGGGCCGGGCCATTCCGGCCGATCTGCCCTACGACATGCCCGACCAGTTCACCGCGGCCGAGCGCATCGCCAAGAAGTACGACATCAGCCGCGCCGACGTCGACTGGCTCGGCCTCGAGTCGCAGAAGAGGGCGGCCCGCGCGTTGGCAGAGGATCGCTTCGCCCGCGAGCTCGTCTCCGTCGAGGCGCCCATCGTCGGCGAGGAGGGCCCGCGCGGCGAGCACTCCGGCGAGAAGATGGTCGTCTCCAAGGACCAGGGCCCGCGTGACACGACGGCTGAGGGCTTGGCCAAGCTCAAGCCCGTGCTGCCCGACGGCATGCACACCGCAGGGAACTCGTCACAGATCTCGGATGGCGCGGCCGCCGTGCTCTGGATGTCCGAGGACCGCGCCAAGGCCGAGGGCTTCCGGCCCCGGGCCCGCATCGTGGCCCAGGTGCTGGTGGGCTCCGACCCCTACTACCACCTCGACGGCCCGATCGCGGCGACGACCAAGGTGCTGGCCAAGGCCGGCATGACCATGAAGGACATCGACCTGTTCGAGGTGAACGAGGCCTTCGCCTCCGTCGTCATGAGCTGGGCCCGCGTGCACGACGCCGACATGGACAAAGTCAACGTCAACGGTGGCGCCATCGCCATCGGCCACCCCGTCGGCGCCACCGGCAGCCGGCTGATCACGACGATCCTCCACGAGCTCGAGCGCAGCGACAAGACCTACGGGCTCGTGTCAATGTGCTGCGGTGGTGCGCTGGCGACGGGCACCATCATTGAGCGGCTGTAGGCGGCCTCCGCTCGCACTGCCTGTCCGACAACCGACCAATCATTTCGGCGCCTACCTCTGGAGGGGACCGTGGTTACCACTGAGCACCTGACGTTCGAACGCGACGGCGCGACCGCCATCGTCACCATGAACCGGCCGGAGGCGAAGAACGCACTGAGCCTGCCCATGCTGGTCGGCATGAAGGACGCCTGGGAGGAGATCGACAGCAACGACGACATCCGCTGCGCCATCCTCACCGGTGCCGGCGGCACGTTCTGTGCCGGCATGGACCTCAAGGCCATGGGCGGCAGCGACGCGGAGAAGTACCAGGCGCGCATGGCCGAGGACCCCGACCTGCACTGGAAGGCGCTGCTGCGCCACTACGACGTGAAGAAGCCACTGATCGCGGCCGTCGAAGGCTGGGCCGTGGCAGGCGGGACCGAGATTCTGCAGGCCACCCACATCCGCGTGGCCGGCGAAGGCGCCGTCTTCGGCGTGTTCGAGGCCAAGCGGGGCCTGTTCCCGCTCGGAGGGTCCACGGTGCGCCTGCGCCGGCAGATCCCCTACACGCTGGCCATGGAGCTGCTGCTCACCGCCCGCGAGGTACCGGCGGAGGAGGCCCTGCGTATCGGCCTCATCGGTCATGTCGTTCCCAAGGGCAAGGCGCTGGACAAGGCGCTGGAGATCGCCGCCGTGATCGGGGCCAACGGGCCGCTGGCCGTCGAGGCGATTCTGCAGAGCGTCCGCGAGACGGAGGGCATGTCCGAGGTCGACGGGCTGGCCCGCGAGCTCGAGATCGGCTGGCCCGTCTTCGCCAGCAACGACGCCACCGAGGGCCAGAAGGCTTTCGCCGAGAAGCGCCCGCCCAACTACACCCGCACGTGAGCGGCAAGGACCGCCCGCACGACCCACCGGCCGGCGGTGGGTTTCCCGGCATCGACGGCGTGTCGGAGACGTCGGCGGACTCGCCGCTGAACCGCCTGGCGGCGGCGGCGCGGCGCATCGGCAACGTGGCGGTGGGCCAGCCCCTCGACGAAGCCGATGTGGTGGCCGCGGCGACCGAACTGACCGCGGTGGCGGACCGCCTGGAGGCGGCGGCCGCCGTTGAGCGGCGGACCCGCAACCAGCCCACCCCCGAGGTGCATCCCCAGGACGTCTTCTCCACCAGCCCGGTGATCGGCTTCGCCAACCCGGTTGCCCCGCCCGTGGAGGTGTGGGCGGTGACCGGCCACGAAGGCTGGCGCGAGGTGCGGGGCAGGGTCACCTACGGCTACGCCTACGAGGGCCCGCCGACCTGCGTGCACGGCGGCGTCATCGCCGAGCTGTTCGACGAGCTGCTGGGTATGTGCAACATCCTGGTGGGGTCAGGCGCCATGACCGGGACGCTGACGGTGCGCTACCGGCGACCCACCCCCCTGCTGGCTCCGCTCGAGCTGGTGGCCCGGCACACCGGCCAGGAGGGGCGCAAGGTCTACGCCTGGGGCGGCATCTACCACCAGGGCGAGCTGACGGCCGAGGCCGACGGCGTCTTCATTACGGTGCCACCGGACCGCATGCTCGACATCGTGTCGGGCAACGCGCACAGCACCGACGCCCCGTTGGTGGTCGACCCCGACTGGCAGAAGATGATTGCGCGCAACGCGGCGAGCAAGGACGGCCAGCTCGGCTGATTTCGTCGGCCCGGTGCCCGGTGCCCGGTGCCCGGTGCCCGGTGCGACGTGCGAGCGGCCTCAGTCGCCGGGGGCGGGCACAAAGCTGAAGCGGACGTGCCGGCGGGGGTTGTCCTCGTTCAGGTCCACCAGCACCACCGACTGCCAGGTCCCGAGCGCCACCCGGCCTCCGAGCACGGGCAACGTCACCGACGGGCTGACCAGCGCGGGCAGCAGGTGATCGGCTCCGTGCCCGGGTGATCCATGGGCGTGCCGGTAGCGGTCGTCCCGGGGCAGGATGCGCTCCAGCGCGTCGAGCAGGTCGCTGTCGGACCCCGAGCCGGTTTCCATGAGAGCCACGCCGGCGGTGGCATGGGGGACGAAGACGTTGACCAACCCGTCGCCCAGCTCGGCGCAGAAGCGGCCGAGTTCGTTCGTGAGGTCGATGATGCGTTGCCGGGAGGCATCGATGGTCAGTTCGATCGACTTCATGAACGTCCCAGTCTGCCGTAGCGTGCCGGCGTGCGACGCCTCCTCCTCGCAGCAGCGATGACCGTGGTGGCAGCCGGGTCGGCTCTCGCGGCCGGATCGGGGCCCGCCGGGGCGGCGACGGTCGCCCCGGGGCAGGACCACGACTGCATTGTGGGCACGCCGCCCGCGTCTATCGACTGGTCGGCGTTGGCCAACCCGATCCTCTCGTACCCCGCGGTCGGCGTGAAGGACGAGGCGCTGCAGTGGTCCGGCGGCCAGTGGCACATGCTCTACAGCGACATGACGGCCACGAAGGCCGCACCGCACGTCCACTTCAGCGTGGCCGTCTCCTCGAGCCCGGACCTACAGCACTGGAGCGCGCCCACGGTCATTGCCGAGAACGCTGCCTCACCCGACATCGTCCGCTCGCCCTCCGGCACGTTCATCGTCACCTATCAGACGCCGCAGGGCCTGGCCTACCGCACGGCCTCCAACGCCTCGCTCCAGCACTGGTCGGCCCCGCATCCGCTGGGCCGAGGGCTGGCGCACCGGATGATCGATGCGGCGCTGGCCTTCATCGGCCACGGCGTGATCCTGGGCTTCAAGGCGGGCACCACGACGCAGCACTTCGAGATCGCCTGGGCGCCAACCCTGACCGGGACGTTCCACGTCGTTGGCCAGCCCGACATCGTCGTCTACAACGACACCGTCGAGAACTACGAGTTCCTCACGGTCAACGGTGCCTGGCATCTCGTGGCCACGTCGAACACTCTCGACCAACCCTTCCTGTTCACGCTCGGCGCAGGCGATCCGGCGACGCCCTCCACCTGGCTGCACTGGAGTGCGGGCCAGCAGCTGTCGCTCCCGGGGGAGTCCTTCAACAGTGGCGCAGGGATCTCGAGCGTCGGCTACGAGCACGCCAACTCTGCCTTCCTCTGCGCCGGCCCCGCCGACGAGGACTACCTGACCTACGCCGGGTCCACCGAACTGACGCAGTTCGGTGGGTGGGGGCACGCACGCATCGGACTGGCCCGCAGTACCGACCTGGTCCACTGGGAGGTTCCGCCCGGCTGACCGGGCGGTGCTCAGGGGATGGTGGACGCCGTCCCCTGGGTGGTGAGGATGACGGTCGAGTGTTCGGCCACCTTCGAACCGGCGGCGGGTGCTTCGGCGGTCACGCGTGTCCCCACGGGGCTGGCGTAGCCCGTGTTGAGGCATGCATGGGCTAGCGAAAGAGCCGCCAACGATGAGCTGAGCCCGACGACATTCGGCACGGTGACGGTCGGTGTGGCGGTTCCCGACACGACTGCACACGGTGCCAGTGCTGGTGGCTTGTCCGGAGTGGACAGGGTGACGACGACCTTGTTCGGCGCTCGGGTCTCGCCGTCGAGGCCGACGAGCTGCACGACCGTCGAGTACTTCGCGGCGGGGAGGGGCGGCGGGATCTGCTTGCCGTTCGACACGGTGCAGTTCGGGTCCGATGGCGACGGAGCGTTACCTGCAGGTTCAGCCTGTGCGCAGGTCGTATAGGTCGTGGGGACCGTGACGTGGAAACGGTGGGTCCCGGGCTGGAGCCGGACCGAGGGTTGGCAGCCCACGGCAGTGTGGAAGAACGATAGCGGCGCGCCCTGTCCGCTGAGACCGACCGCGAGCCACCCGTTGATGGCACAGGTGTTCACGGTGACAGCGCGGTCTGAGATGTTGGTCAGGACCACCGTCCCTTTGATCGGGTGGCCGGCGACGACACGGTGCGCGGCGAGGGTCAGATGGACCTTGACTGGTGGCGCTGCCGTGGTCTGCGCCATCGCGGGTGTGCCCCAGCCAAGGACAAGCGCGACGGCGGCGATGATTCCCCAACGAAACTGCACCTTCTCATTGTGGTCGTCGCGCAGGCCTTCTAGGCCGCATCACTTGCTGCGAGCCGTACCCGCACGGGCAACAGGCATCATCCCGCCCCCAGGGAGGGCCAGTAGCCAAGTAGGGGCGGCGGTGCCATAATCGGCGTTGTGCCGGTGGAGGGCCACTTGTTGGGCGAACGGACCTGGTTCTTCGATACCAGGGGTTCGGTTCGCAGGATGGGCGTCTCGGCCCACGCGGGCGATTCCACCATGGTCTTCTCGCTCTGGCAGGGCGACGTCTGCACCGGCACCTTCCGGCTGCCGGCCAGCGAGGCCCCGGGTCTCATCTCCGCCCTGGCCTACGGCATGACAGAGACCCTCTCGAACCAACCTCCCCCGAGCCCGGGCCAGCCCGAGCCGCTGCGCAAGGTGCTGGGCCGTTTCGTTCGTCAGCTCTTCGGCCGGTCCCCGGCGCCAACGGACACCCACCTTCGTTTGCTCAAGTGAGCGTGGCGCCTAGCGCCACTGCGTGAGTTGCTCCCGAGCTCTCCGTACGACCTCGCTGATGACCGATTGGTCCGTCTCGACGCCCAGGACGGCGTCCGGGGGAAAGGAGACAGACGTGTCTTCGTCGTGCTCGTAGACGCGGACCGCCACGACGGCGAGGAGCTCGCCCTTGCGCTCTCGTCGGTCCCTGATCAGCTGCCGGACCTCGTCCGACTGGTGTGAGCTGTCTCCGGGGGAGGACGAAACCCATCCGTGGTCGCTGGACATGCATCTCAGTATGCGCCGCCGGCGAAGCGACGACACGGGAGCTCTTGCACCTGGAATGCAGTCGGGGCGGCCCCGCCGGTCCGGCCAGTAGGTTTCAGCCGTGCAGTCCATGCGACGCAGACGCGGCCACAGCGGCAGCCGCAGACACCGCCGCAGACACCGCCCCGTCGCGGTGGCCGTCGCCATCGGCACGCTGGCGGTCGCCGTCTGTTTCGGTCTGGCCACGAGCCCGGCCCACCCGTCATCGGCGGCTGTCGCCGGACATGTCGAGTCCGGGACTCCCGGCCCGAATGCGGTCAGCGCGTTCGGGACTGCCACCGTCGTGCCGGGAACGACGCTGCACGGCTTGGCCGCGCCTGTGGTGGGGATGGCGGCGACACCCGACGGGCTCGGCTACTGGGCAGTTTCGTCGGACGGCGGCATCTTCGCCTTCGGTAACGCCGCCTTCGAGGGCTCGACGGGCGGGATCCACCTCAACGCACCGATCGTTGGCATGGCGGCAACGTCCGACGGCGGCTACTGGATGGTGGCCAGCGACGGTGGCATCTTCGCCTTCGGCGATGCCACGTTCTTGGGTTCCATGGGCGGTCGGCCCCTCAACGCACCGATCGTCGGCATGGCCGCCACCCCATCGGGGCACGGCTATTGGCTGGTGGCCAGCGACGGTGGCATTTTCGCCTTCGGCGATGCCGCGTTCTTCGGCTCCATGGGTGGGGGCCACCTGAACGAGCCGGTCGTCGCCATGGCTGCGACACCCTCGGGAGCCGGCTACTTCATGACGGCCTCGGACGGCGGCATCTTCGCCTTCGGTGACGCACCGTTCGAAGGCTCGCTGGGCGGGACGCCCATCAACGCGCCTGTCGTGGGCATGGCCGTGTCGCCGAGTGGGCACGGCTACTGGCTGGCGGCGGCGGACGGCGGCGTCTTCACCTACGGGGACGCACCGTTCGAAGGATCGGACGGCGGGACGTCGAAGCAAGGCGCGGCTGCGGTCGCGATCGCGGGGCGGCCGGGCGGGTACTGGCTCGCCTACGGCATCGATGCGAAGGCCCAGATGATCTCGTCGATCGCCGCGTACGCCGCCACCCGGGCCGACAACGTGACCGTGGCCGTGCAGGACCTCACGACGAATCAGATCTACCAGTTCAGGCCCGGGGTCACGGAGAACACAGCGAGCACCCTGAAGGTCGACATCCTGGCCACCCTTCTGGGGCAGGCCCAGGCGGCCGGGAGATCGCTCACGCCGGAGGAGCAGAGCCTGGCGGTGCCGATGATCGAGGAGAGCCTGGACAGCGCGGCCGACACCCTCTGGACCCGCCTCGGGCCCGGAGCCGTCGGTGCCTTCGAGCGGGCCGAGGGCATGACCTCCACGGTGCCCGCCACCGACGGGGTCTGGGGATCGACGCAAACGACAGCACTCGACCGGCTCGCCATGATCCGGACCCTGGCCCAGCCCAACGCACTCTTGAACGATGCGTCCCGCGCCTACGTCCTCGACCTGATGGAACACATCACCCCGTCGCAGGACTGGGGTGCCACGGCGGGCGTCCCCCCTGGCGTCACGGTGGCGCTCAAGAACGGCTTCGCCATGAGCACCGGGTGGCAGATCAACACCACCGGATGGGTCGATGGGGATGGTCGGGACTATCTGATCGCCGTGCTCACCAACGAAAACGCCTCGGAGCAGTACGGCATCGACACGGTCAACGGCGTGTCGTCTCTCGTCTGGGGGGCGATGGGGGAATAGGCGGCGAAGTGGGCGCGACTCACCCCCGTCTTCCGAGGCGGATGAGCTCCACCACGGAGGCCAACAGCGCCGCCGCCTCCTCATTCGAGATCTGCGCCAGACAACCGCCCGAGAATCGGTCCTCGTCAGTGACGTCCACCACGGCGAGTCCCAGCGCGGGGAGCAGCGGATCGTGCTCGCGCAACTCGACTTCGGCGAGGATGAGCCCGTCCAGGCTGTCCTCGAACACGTCCACCGAAAGCAGGTGGTCGCCGGTCGGCCACTGCCAGCGTGTCTTGTGCAGCGATGCCCCTCCCAGCTGTCCGAGCAGCTCGAACTCGTGCTCGCTCAGGTACATGTTGGTGAGGGACACGCGTTCGGGGGAGCTGGCTGCAGCGCGGACCTTCTGACCCAACTTGTAGACGGTGCCTGATCCCGAGCGCATGCGGCGGAGGCGCAGGGTGGACCCGGTGAGATAGCGGTCCTGTATGTCGACGGGATCGATCACGTCGGCGGGGAGCCCGCTGAGCAGCCAGCGCTGCTCGCGCTCGAGCCTGGCGTAGGCGCCCGCCCCGGGCGTTCGTTGCACGCCCGTAGTATGCCGCCGTTCGGACGCGACAGGAACCCCCGTGCGTAGCGCAGATCCGACCGCCACCTAACATCGTGGTCATGACGCCGGAGGAGTTGGCCGACCTCGCACACCTGCGACGGGCCCGCGACCGGATCGATCGCGACTATGCACAGCCCCTCGACGTGCCGGCCATCGCACGGACGGCGCTCATGTCGCCCGCACACTTCTCGCGCAAGTTCCGCGCCGCCTACGGCGAGACGCCCTACAGCTACCTGATGACGCGTCGGATGGAGCGGGCCAAGTCCTTCCTCCGCCAGGGGATGTCGGTGACCGACACCTGCTTCGCCGTCGGCTGCACGTCGCTCGGATCGTTCAGCTCCCGTTTCACCGAGATCGTCGGGGAGACGCCCTCGCAGTACCGCATCCGGGACAACAGCCACATCGAAGCGATTCCCTCGTGCGTGAGCATGGTGGTCACACGCCCCCGGCGTACGCCGACCCCCGCCTGAACGCCAGGCGGCACCGAGCAGGATCGGAGAAGCATCGCAATGGAGGGTGTTCATACACTCTTCGTATGCCAGTCACCGTTTCCGCCATGTTCATCTCCGTACACGATCCCGAGGAGGCGCTGGGCTTCTACCGCGACGCTCTCGGCCTCCAGATCAAGAACGACGTCAAGTCGGGTGAGTTCCGCTGGGTCACCGTCTGCGCCCCCGAACAGGACGTCGACATCGTCCTCTCCCAGCCGCACGGCGGCCGTTCGCAGGCCGAAGGCGATGCCCTGCTGGCGCTCGTGACGCAGGGCTCCCTGCAGGCGGCTCTCTTCCGCACGGACGACCTCGACGCCACCTTCGAGAAGGTGCGCGCCTCGGGCGCCGAAGTCCTGCAGGAGCCGGCCAAGCAGCCCTGGGGCGTGACGGACTGCGCGTTCCGCGACCCGTCGGGCAACCTCGTCCGCATTCAACAGGCGTAGGCGGGAGCGAGACCCGTGAAGACGATGACCTGCAAGCAGTTGGGCGGTCCTTGCGACCTCGAGCACCATGGCCAGACGGCCGACGAGGTCATCAAGGCACAGGATCGCCACCTGAAGGACGTGGTGGCCGCCGGCGATGCGGCGCACGAGAATGCCTTCAAGGACATGAAGGGACGCTGGCGGCACCCCATCGCCAACATGGGGTGGTACAAGGAGACGAAGCGAGAGTTCGCCGCACTGGCCGAGGACTGACCGCCCTCAGCGCACCACCCGGTAGCGGATGTGGGTGGCGGCCGGCGTGTCGATCACCCGCACGATCTCCAGTTCCACCCGCTCTGGCAGCAGCTCGAACAGCCTGCGCCCGCTCCCGAACAACACCGGGATCGCGTGGATCTGCAGCTCGTCGAGCACGCCTTCGGCCAGAGCGCTCTGTGCCGTCGTGGCGCCGTGGACCAGCACGTCGCGATCGCCGCCAGCCGCCTTCGCAGCGGCCATCGCACTGCTGACCCCGTCGGCCACGTACGTCACTAGCGGGTACCGTGCCGCCGAGGGGCCCGGAGGCCGGTGGCTGACCACGAAGATCGGCACGCCGTGGTGATCACCACCCCAATGGTCGACCTGCTCCACGGTGTTGCGGCCCGACAGGACCGCACCGGTCGACCCGATCTGGTCGAGGAACTGTCGGCCGATCCCCGACGGGTCGTTCAGCTCCGTTTCGGGCCCCGGTTCCGACACGAAGCCGTACCAGTCGTGCAGGCGCATGAAGCCGTCGCCGCCAGGGTTGTCCGGCGTGTCGTGGGGACCGGCGATGTAGCCGTCGACCGACATCGACATGTAGAGCACCGAGCGGGACATGGAGCGAACCTCCTCGAACCGACGCAGTCTCGCCCACACCGGGCCGCCCACGGGCGGTGTTCAATGGCCAGATTGCAGCAGCGCCGTCGGCGGCACGGTCTTGATCATCTGCAGTGCCGGCGAGTCCCGTCCCCACAGCTCCGGCATCTCTTCTAACGGGCGGAAGCCGCAGCCGAAGTAGAAGGCCCGGGTGGCGGCATAGCCCTCGTCGGCAGAGCGCGGGCTGAGTGTCTTCACCTGCAGGTACGTGATGTCCCGCTCGGCCAGCCAGGTCTCGGCGGCCGCAAGCATGGCCCGCCCGATCCCGCCCCGGTGCTGCTCGGGCACGACGCCCATCACCACGATCTCCGCCGCGTAGGGGGTGTGCACCTGCAGCGTCAGGATCCCGCAGTCCCGCCCGCCCACCGTGGCCACGACAGTCGGATGGGTGTCCGCCGACTCCACGTAGTCGGCCACCGAGTCCGGGAAGCCGAACCAATGGGGCAGGGTGGCCAGCACCTCCGCGCACACCGTGCCGGCCCCAACTTGTTGTATCCGCAGTGCAAGACCCGCCGGCCCGACCATGGCGTCAGACCGCCCGCTGCACGCCCTCCCAGTAGGGATCGCGCAGCTTGCGCTTGTAGAGCTTCCCGTTGGGGTCGCGCGGCATCTCGTTGGTGAAGTCGATCGTCTTGGGGGTCTTGAACTTGGCCAACCTGCCGGCGCAGAATTCCAGGATCTCCTTGGCCAGCGCATCGTCGGCCTCGACTCCCTCGGCGGGCTCTATGACGGCCTTGACCTCTTCGCCCCAGTCCTCGTGGGGGATGCCGAAGACGGCGGCGTCGCCGACCTTGGGGTGTGACAACAGCACGTTCTCGATCTCGGCCGGGTAGATGTTGGCGCCGCCGGAAATGATCATGTCGATCTTGCGGTCGCGCAGGAACAGGTACCCGTCCTCGTCAATCAGACCGACGTCGCCTACCGTGAAGAAGGCGCCGATGCGGTTCTTGCGCGTCTTCTCCTTGTCGCCGTGGTACTCGAAGTCGGCCGACTGCATCGCCATGTACACAGTCCCGATGACGTTGGGCTCGGTGATGCGGTTCTCGTCGTCGTCGAACACGGCGATCTCGCTGATCGGCCACGGCTTGCCCACCGTGCCCGGCTTCTGCAGCCATTCCTCGGCGCTGACCAGCGTGCCGCCGCCCTCGCTGGCCGCGTAGTACTCGTCGACCGCGTTGCCCCACCAGTCGATCATCTTGTGCTTGACGTCGATCGGGCACGGCGCAGCGGCGTGGATCATGTGCCGCAGCGACGACACGTCGTACTTCCCCCGTACGTCCTCGGGCAGGGCCAGCAGCCGGTGGAACTGCGTCGGCACCATGTGTGAGGTCGTGACCCGGCGCTCCTCAATCAGCCGCAGCATGTCCTCGGGCGACCACTTGTCCATGAGGACGATCGTGTGCCCCAAATGCAACGAGCCGCTCCCGAAGCGCAGCACCGCCGTGTGGTACAGCGGCGACCCGATGATGTGGACGTTGTCGTCCTGGGGCTGAATGCCGAACAGGAAGAGCAGCCCCGAGAGACCCAGAGCCGCTTGCTCCGGCGTGACGCCGATGAGGGGGCGGTAGATGCCCTTGGGGTTGCCTGTCGTCCCCGACGTGTAGTTCATGACGTCGCCGATGGTGCGGTCCTCGGGCAACGTCGTCGGCTGCGCGTCGCGCACCGCGGCATAGGAGGTGAACCCGGGAAGAGAACCGACGGCCAGCCGCCCGACGGCGTCCAGTCCCACCTCGTCGGCCGCCGCCACCGCCACGTCGCCGAAGCGCTCGTGGGCCACGAAAGCCTTGGCCCCGGAGTCCTTCAGGATGTAGGCCACCTCGGGCGCCACCAGGTGGTGGTTGATGGGGACGAGGTACCAGCCGGCCTGCAGGGCGGCCAGGTACACCTCGAGCATCTCGGCACCGTTGGGCAGCAGTGTGGCCACCACGTCGCCCACAGCGAGCCCCTGGGCCCGTAGGGCGTGCACCACCTGGTTGGCCCGGCCCAGCAGCTCGCCGGCCCGGACTTCGTCGCCATCGGGCGTCACCAGCGCCAGGTAGTCGGGGTCTTCCTGGGCCAGCGCCCAAAAGCCGAGGTCACCCATCAGCAGTCTCCTTGCAGGCTCGCGAAGCGGCGCTGCGCAAATGGCAGCCCCCGCCGTCGGCAGGCTAGAACGTGTTCTAACTTACGGCAATTTGCCCGGGTCGGCGGCCGCGCCGGCCGGCCGGGCAGTGCACGAGATCAGGAGCGTACGACCATGGCTGGTTTCCTCGAAGGGAAGGTCGTCGCCGTCACCGGTGGCGGCGGCGGTATAGGGCGTGCCGTCGCACTGGCGGCCGCCGCCGAAGGGGCCAAGGTGCTGGTGGCCGACTTCGGCGTCGGCATGGCCGGAGAGGACCCGAGCAGCGAGGTCGCCGACGCCGTGGTGGCCGAGATCACCAAGGCGGGCGGCGAGGCCGTCGCCGTGGCGGACGACATCTCCAAAATGGAGTCAGGCGAGCGCCTGATCGCCACCGCGCTCGAGAAGTGGGGCCGCATCGACGGGGTCGTGGCCGTGGCTGGGATCCTGCGCGAGCGCATGCTCTTCAACATGTCCGAGGACGAGTGGGATGCCGTGATCGCCACCCACCTGAAGGGGCACTTCACCGTGTTCCGTGCCGCGGCCGCCGTCATGCGCAAGCAGGAGGGCGGCGGTGCGCTCATCGGCTTCACCTCCGGCGCCTTCCAGGGCAGCGTGGCCCAGGCCAACTACGCGGCGGCCAAGGGCGGCATCGTGTCGTTCGTCCGCTCCGCCGCCGTGGGCCTGCACCGCTACGGCGTGACGGCCAACGCCATCGCGCCGGTGGCCCGCACGCGCATGTCGGCCAACGTACCGGCCGAGCTCGCCGAAATGGGAGACGCCGAGGACATCGCGCCCATGGTCGTGTACCTGCTCAGCGACAAGGCGAAGCACGTGACCGGACAGGTCTACACGGTGGTCGGCTCCAAGATCGCCGTGTGGAACCAGCCCACCGAGGTCCGTGCCATGTGGGCCGACGGCCGCTGGACCCCCGAGCAGATCGCCGAGCGGCTCGATGACAACATCGGTCAGGAGCGGATGGCCATGATCGACCGCCTGGAACAGATGCGGGCGGCCGCTGCGTCGGGCGAGAAGCCGAACGCCTGACCCGAGCGGGTCGCTACTGGATCCGATGCAGGCGCGGCCGCGGCTTCACCGCGCTGTAGACCTCCAACGAGTTCCCCTCGTGATGCGCCGCCACGACAGCGGACGCGCCGTCGTGGTCGTCGGCGAACACCCGGCTCATCTGCTGACCCCAGACCACGGCTGAGCGCGCGATCTGGCGGTCGGGATGCTCCCAGGGCGGGATGCACAGCTCAATCTGGTACATCGGTTCGAAGGTGACCACGTGGGTCGCCCCCTCGCCGTGTGCGGCGAG
>DATCEZ010000121.1:0-10299 GCA_036509775.1 Acidimicrobiales bacterium | reverse complement strand
GGTCGTGGTCGAGGCGGTGCCGGCCGCCATGGCCCTCGCCCCCAACGCCATGGGGCCCACGCTCGGCGCCGACCTGATCCTCGACCCCGAGGCGCCCCCGGGCGTCGAGTCCATGCGGGCCGGCCTCCTGCAGGCCGGGCCCCTGGCCGTGGCCGGCGTGCTGGCCAACGGCGCCGGCGTCATCCTCACTATCGCGCTCGCCCGCCTCCTCTCGCCCCACAACTACGGCGTCCTCAACCAACTGACGGGCCTCTACCTGATCCTGTCCATGCCCGGGTCGGCCGTGGCGGTGGCGGTGGTGCGGCGTGTGACGGTCTGGCAAGAGGATGGCACGGGCCACCTGGTGCAGCGCTGGGCCGGCCGGGTGCACCGGCAGTGCACGCTCGTTGTGCTGGTGTGGGCGGCGGTCGTGTTCACCAGCGGTCGCGCCGTGGCGGGGCTGCTGAACCAGAAGAGCGGCATCGGCGTTGCCGCGATCCTGACCGCCGCCGGCTTCTTCGTCCTCCTCTCGATCGACCGCGGCCTCCTGCAGGCCCACCGGGCCTACCGGCCCCTGGCGGCGAACCTGCTGGTCGAGGCGAGCATCCGGGTGATCGCCGTCGTCGTCCTCGTGGCCGCCGGGTACGGCCCCTCCGGTGCGGCGATCGGCATGCTCATCGGCGAGGTCGCGGCGGCGGCCCATGCCCGCTGGGCCTCGGTGCGCGCCTGGTCGGGCGGCGGCTCGCCCCGCCTGTTCGACGGCGTCAGCTGGATGGCGGCGCTGCGCCCGGACCACATCCTCGGGAGCGGTCAACGCTCGGTACGCCGCACGGTGGTGCTCGACCTGGTCGTGGCGTCGGTCTCCCTCTCCATGGTGGCCGTCCTGCAGAACATCGACGTCCTGGTGGTGGGCCGGGACAATCCGGGCCACAGCGGCGCCTACGCCGCCGTCTCGGTCACCAGCAAGGCCATTGTCTTCGGCGCCGTCGTCCTGGGCGGCTACCTGCTCCCCGAGGCCGCCATCCGCTGGCGCCAGGGTGGGCACGCCCTGCGGCAGTTGGCCGTGGTGTTGGTGCTGCTGGCCATCCCCTCCGTGTTCCTGTTGGCTGTGGCGGTGGCCGCACCGGAGCAGATTCTCCAGCTGGTCTACCACCACGCCTACACCTCGGCCGCCGACGCCCTGGCCCCCTTGGTCCTCGCGATGATCCTGCTCAGCATTTCGGTGGTGCTGACCATGTACCTGCTGGCCATCGGCCAACGCTGGGTCGCCTTCGTGCTCGTCGGGGGCGCCATCGTGCTCACCCTGGCGGTCCTGTCCGTGCATGGGGCGCCGCGGGCGACCGCTTTCGTGGACCTGGCGGTGCAAGGCGGGGTGCTCTTCGTGGTCATGTGCGGCTTCGCCGTGGTCCATAGGGTCCGAGTAACAAGGCAGGTCGTAGGGGTAACCTGACCCGATGGCGGACGACCTGGGGCCGGTGGCGGCCGCGCCCGGTGCGGGTCGCGACGACACCGGGCTCAGTCCGCCGGAGGTCCTGGCCTCCATCGCGGCCCAAGCCGGCCTGCGGCGCATCCATTTTGTGGCCTGGCGCGATCTCGACGACCCCGAGGCAGGCGGCTCCGAGTTGCACGCCCACGAGATCGCCGCCCGCTGGGCCGCGGCCGGGCTCGACGTGACCTTCCGCACCTCGGCCGTCCCCAATGCGCCGGCCGCCTATACGCGGGACGGCTACCGGGTCCTGCGCCAGTCGGGCCGCTACGCCGTCTTCCCGGGTGCGGCCTGGGAGGGTATCCGCATGGGGCACCGCTCCGGCGACGCCCTGGTGGAGATCTGGAACGGCATGCCCTTCCTGTCGCCCCTCTGGTATCGGGGACCGCGGATTGTGTTCCTGCACCACGTCCACGCCGAAATGTGGGGCATGGTGCTGCCGCCGATGCTGGCCCGCCTGGGCAACGCGGCCGAGCGGCGGATCGCCCCGCACTTCTACCGGCAGAGCCGCATCGTGACCCTGTCCGACTCGTCGCGCCACGAGATCGTCGACCTGCTCGGGCTGCGGGGTGACCGCGTGACGGTCGCGCCCCCCGGGGTGGACGAGCGGTACACGCCGGGGGGCCAGCGCCTGGCCACGCCGCTCGTCGTGGCGGTGGGACGGCTGGTTCCGGTGAAGCGCTTCGACGTGCTGCTTCGGTCGTTGGCCGCGCTGAAGGTCGACTTCCCCGCCTTGCGGGCGGTCATCATCGGCGAGGGCTACGAGCGGGCCACCCTCGAGGCGCTGCGCGACGAGCTCGGGGCATCGGACTGGATCAGCCTGCCCGGCCGTGTGGACGACGCCGAGTTGGTGGCGTGGTACCGCCGAGCCTGGGTCGTGGCCAGCAGCTCGCAGCGGGAGGGATGGGGCATGACGCTGACTGAGGCGGCCGCCTGCGGCACCCCGGCCGTGGCCACGGCGATCGCCGGCCACGCCGACGCCGTGCTCGACGGCGAGTCGGGCCTCCTGGTGGAGAATCTGGACGACTTGGCCGGCGCCCTCGGCCGGGTCCTCGGCGACCAGGTGCTGCGCAGCCGACTCTCGAAGGGCGCCCTGGCCCGTGCCCGCTGGTTCACCTGGGACGAGACGGCACGCCGCGCCCTGGAGGCGTTGGCCGAGGAAGCCACACCGGCACCCTGACGGCGGCGCCTCCTCTGCCGGGGGTTGTGAAGCCGGAGGCTCCTGTGCCGGCGCCCCGACCGAGTCGGTGGAGCGCCGGCGCCTCGGTTACCCCGAGATCCCCACGATCGGCGCGTTGAGGGCGATGGAGCCGGTGGACCCGTAGAAGGTGGGGCCGTTGGTGGTGGGATAGGTGAATACCCCGCCGTCGGATCCGCTCAGGTAGTAGCCGTTCGACACCGCGGTCATGCCCACGATCGGCTTATTGAGAGCGATGGAGCCCGTGGAGCCGAAGAAGGTGGGTCCGCCGGTCGTCGGATAGCTGAAGATGCCACCGTCCGTGGCCACCAGGTAGTACCCACCCGTGACGGGGGCGGCCATGCCGACCACGGGCTTGTTGAGGGCGATGGAGCCGGCCGAGCCGGAGAACTGGGCGTCGCCGTAGTTGAAGATGCCGCCGTCGGAGGCCACCAGCCAGTAGCCCTTGCCGTCCGGCGTGGCCGCCATGCCGACGATGGGCTTGTTCAGCTTGATGCTGCCCGTCGAGCCGTAGAACTGGGCATCGCCGTAGGCGAAGATGCCGCCGTCGGAGGCCACCAGCCAGTAGCCCGCTCCGTCGGCCGTCAGCGCCATGCCGACCATGGGCTGGTTGAGGTGGATCGACCCGGTCGAGCCGTAGAACTGGGCGCTCCCGTAGTTGAAGATGCCGCCGTCGGAGGCCACCAGGTCGTAGCCGTCACCACCCGGCATGACCGCCATGCCGACGATCGGCTTGTTGAGGGGGGTGCCGCCCATGGAGCCGAGGAACGGTGCGCCCGCTCCGTAGCTGAAGACGCCACCATCCGAGGCGACGAAGCGGTAGCCGGTGCGGGCGATGGGGGCCGACATGGCGAAGGGGACGTTGCTCCCGCTGATCGCCGCCCAGCCGGACGCCATGCAGGCCCAGTTCGTGATGCACGACACGCCCGTCGTCTGGGTTTGCGTGGTGCCGTTGTTGGGCGTGTTGGGCACGATCGACCACGCGGTGCCGTTCCATGCAAGGGCCAGCGTGGCCGGCGAGGGCCCCGAGGCGGCGTTGGCCTGGCCGACGGCGCTGCACGTGGTGGCGCTGAAGCAGGACACGCCGGTCAGCTCCTGGCTCAAGGTGGCGGAGGTGTCGGGACTCGGTGTCACGGCCCACGACGTGCCGCTCCAGGTCTCAATCAGGTTCTGGTTCAAGGGGCCGGCGAAGGTGCCCTGACCGACCGCCGTGCAGAAGGTGACCCCGGCGCACGAGACGCTGTGCAAGAAGGTGCCCGTGGCGGTGCCCGGCGCCGGCACCGTGGCCAGCGTCCAGTTGGTCCCGTTCCACACCTCGCTGAATGCGGCCGCGGTCGCCGTGACCTGTACGTCGTTGACGCCGACGGCGAGGCACCAGGTGGAGCTGACGCAGCTCATTCCCGATGCCACGGGGATTGGGGTGGTGGCCGAGGACGGCGGGGACGCCGCCGTCTTCAGCGACAAGGCGGTGCCGTTCCACTGGTTCCCGAAGATGGAGCCCGTGCCGGCGGTGACCGAGGTGCCGAGCACCTCACACACGTTGGTGGCGACGCACGAGACCGAGGTGAGGGTCGACGAGGTGACACCGGTGGGAGTGGCGGCCGTGGCGAGCGTCCATGCGGTCCCGTTCCACGTCTCGGCGATCGGAGCGGAGTCGGACCCTCCGACGGCAAGACAGAAGGACGGCCCGACGCAGGAGACCGAGACCAGGGCGTCGCCCGTGCTGGCCGACGGGTCGGCGCTCGGTACCACGCTCCACGTCTTCCCGTTCCACACTTCGGCGAGCGTGCCGCCACCGGTCCCCACGTTCTGTTGGCCCACGGCGACGCAGAAGGAGGCGCTCGTACACGAGATGTTGTTCAGCTGGTTCGACGCCGTGCCCGCCGCCGCATGGGCGTCTGTCCATTGCACCGCGCTGACGGTCGGTGGTCTGGTGGGGTTCACCGCGCCGGCCGGCGCCGCAATCACGGTGGAGGCGGTGAAGGCGACCAGGGCACCTGCTGTGGCGACAAGCAGTCCGATTCGAGACATGTCTGCTCCTTCCTCAAGGGCGTGTTCATCCTGTCAGGGAGTGGGCGCCCCCGCTACTGGTTTTCGTGCTCACGGCCGTGTTTTTCTTTGCGTTTGTCCCGACGTTGGCCGAATCGACTGCGCAACAGACGATGCACAAAGTGAACGGATCGTGAACCGCCGTCGCACCGACACGCCAATGCGCCGCCCACGGCGTCAGCCGTCGATGCCGACGATGACCGGCGGCTTCTCGGGCGGGCGCACGTCGCTCCTCGCCCGGGCGCGCAACTTACCGCGCCGCACTGGTTTCGCCACCCGCAGGCCGAAGGCTGAGATCACGCCGTCGGCCAGCAGCAGGGCGGCCCCGAGCCAGATCAGGTTGCCGGCGTTGACGAAGGACGCGTCCCAGTTCGAACCGGAGAGGAAGTGGTGCACGTTCTGTCCCTGCACCACGTTGATGGAGCCGGCCACGATGCACGCAATGCCCCCCACGCTGGCCAGGACCCGGGCCCAGGGCACGAGGAGGCCGAGGACGACCGCCGCGGCGACCACCAGCCCCGCCCGTGGCGGTGTGACGAGCAGGGCGGCCGCACCGCAGGCTGCACCAATGAGGAGTGCCCGCGGGAAGCGCAGCCAGCCCTTCTGGCGCTGCGCCTTGGGGGCGGGCGCGCCGGGCAGGGCGAGGACAGCCGCGTCGAACGGCACGGCCGGCCGCTCGGGGGGCTCAGGCCCCTCGGGGCCCCGGAGGCGGCGCGGGAGGCGGCCCCGCACCCAGCGCCGTGCCCGCAGGGGGAGGAAGCCGAGGATGAGGCAGAGGAGCAGCGTCGCGCCCGAGACGGCAAGCGCGGCCCAAATGACCTTTTGGGGGGTCCAGGTGATCTGGACCGTGAAGCTCGAGCCCCCGAGGGCCTGCAGGTCGGCCGCCGTCACCTGCCAGCCGTTGGCGAACCCGTCCACCAGCCGTGACTGTCCCAGGTCGACGGCGTGGGAGCCCGGCGCCGCCCCGGGCCCCGGGGTCGCCACCGCCTTCCAGCCCTTGTTCACGCTCTGGCCCAGCACGAGCTCGAAGGGCTCGGTGGCGCCGGTCACCTTCGCCCCCTGCCTGACGAGGTGCACGGCTGCCGATGTCACGGTGGCGGCCGCCCCGGGTTGGGTCGCCGGCAGCAGCGGCGTGCCGGCCGCGGTGGGGAAGGCAGCCGATCCGGCCCCGCCGCCTGGCGCCGAGTCCAGGGCCAGCTGGTCGACATTCCACCCTGTGCAGGTGGTCGGCGTGTTGGCACACGGGGGGTTGTGGCCGGCCACCGTCTGCACGACGTGCGGTCCCGCACTCAGGGTGATGCCCTTGGCGTCGGGCCCGCACGGGACCAGCTGGGACTCACCACCGTCGAGGGCCTGCTGCGTCGGGCCCACCACCGAGACGCTGATCGGATGCCCGTCGATCGTCAGCAGGTTGGACACGCAGTTGCCCGGGAGTGCGGCCGGCGTCGGGGTGGCCAACACGGCGGGGATGCCGATCTCCGCAATGCCTAGCGGCAGTTCGAGGGGTCCGGCGGAGTAGTAATTCGCCGCGTACTCCGGGCGGGCGCCCGTGAACGTCACCACGAAGTGCGAGCCGGTGAGTGCGGGGAAGGTGACCGGCACGGTCGTGACCGCACCCGGCACCATGCTGTCGGCGATCGGCGGCACGGTGATGGTGCGCGTCTGGGTGCCCGACGTGATCGTCATGGCCGTCGGGACCGAATGGCGCCCGTCGGCGATCACCTGCATGTCGAGCCCGGTCAGTGTTTGCGGCTTCGCCAGGTCGTAAGTGAGGGTGGAACCCACCTGCGCCTTGCCCCCCAGCCCCGGCTGCCAGGCGGTCGCCGGGTTCCCGTCGACCGTGGCCGACGCCGTGGCGTTGACGTCGCCGGGCATGCGACCCGACGAGTAGGCGTCCTTGACCGTGCTCGACGGTGTCGTGGTCCGGCCCACCAGGCGGTCGACCTCGTCGTCGGGGATAAGGGCCGACAGGCTGGCACTGCCCGCCAGCGAGAAGGTGCGGGCCGTCGGCAGGTTGAACTGGCGCGAAATCGTCGTCTCGGGATCGCTACGGGGCGGGAACTGTGTGGTGCGCTGCCGCGTCATGACGACGGTGAGGCGGTCGGCGGACGAGGCGGCGCCCAGGCTGGTGAGCATCTGCGTCGGCATCTGCACGACCTGATGCACCGTCTGGCCGGGGATCTCTACTTCGGAGAAGCCTACGGCCGAGGCGGCAGCTGGCGGTGGCGTGTTGTTGGTGGTCGAGTCGATGGTGACGCGCAACGTGTGGAAGGTCTGCGCCGGGAACGTGAGCGTCTGGCCGGAGGTGACATGGGACGAGGCGTTGAGGTCGTAGGTGACGGGGTCCTTGCCGTCGAAGGTGAGCGTCACCTTCGACACCCAGCGCGAGCGGTCGCCGCGTTGGGGCTGCACCAGCGTGATGTGGTCGGTGCTGACCGGGTTGGTGAACTGTGACTGCCACCACTCGCCCTTGGGGTCCGGGACGAAGGTGCCCGTGATCCAGGCCGTGTCGAAGTTGTTGTCGATGGCGCTGTAGGCCTGGTCTTCGGGCGTGTAGGAGACCGAGTTGCCGTAGCTGCTCGCGGTCACGTTCACTGCGCCGACGTAGCTGGCGTAGGACTTGCTGGTGCTGTCCGTGCCGGGGAACAGCTCGATCGGGCTGTCACTCAGGTCGGTCTTGGCCGGGTTGTCGCTCGGCGTCTCGATGAAGCCCGAGTTCGCCGTGAGCGTGTCCCAGCGGAAGGCCTCCTTGCGGTTGGTGTCGGTGAGCACGAGCTGCGCGCCCTGCGAGGCCAGGCCCTGCAGCCGGGAGGGCTGGTTGGCCAGCGTGCCGGCGTAGTAGACGGCGCTGTCCGTGTTGAGCAGGCCGAGTCCCGCCAGGTTGTTCAGACCGGTGGCATCTCCCTCCATCACCAGCGCACCCGTGTCCGACTCACCGCGCACCATCGCCCGCGGTTTGGGGACGGTGTAGGTCACGATGGGGGAGGGCCATGGGACGTTGCCCGGGACCGACAGGTCCTGCTCGTTCAGGGTGGAGGTCACAGAGGTGTTTGGCCGTGGCACGCCGAAGGACATGGGGTCCGTCAGCCCGAGGGGCGTCTGCAGCAGCTGGAGAGCGAGCAGTTGGGGCTGTGGCACCCCGTAGCGCTCGTACTGCTGGTCGTACTCGACCATGAGGTCGCCGGCGCCCATGAGGCGGGACATGGGCGCCAGCGCGTTGAGGTTGGCCGTGCCGTCCTGCAGCGGTCCGTCCGTGGCATAGAGGGTGTCGGCGGTGGCGATCGATCCGAGGATCTGCTGCTCGCGCGTGACGAAGTCACGGTTGAGGAAGGCCGGCTGCGGCGTGTCGACCGTGTCCCCCCAGCGGTAGGCGGCGAAGTCGTTGCCCGGAATGGCGAACACCCGGGTGCCGGGATGCGTGGCGTTGAGGTGCCGTATGGCGGCCAGCTGGTACGCGGGGAGTGCGGCCGGCTGGGTGAAGTTGTTGGCGATGAAGTCCCCGAGGAACAGCGAGGGGTTGTTGGCCACCACGAGCCCGGCGATCAGCAGCGCGGTGACGAAGCCGCCGATGTGGAAACGCGACCACAGGGCGGACAGCCCGCTGCCGAGCAGCATGCAGAGCGCCAGCAGGACGACCGGCGTGGCCCGGTCCGTGGAGCGCAGCGCCAGCCCCGCCGTCGTGTCTGTCATGAAGGCTTTGAGCCAGCCACCGACGAGGGTCGGGTTGGAGAACGGGAACGGGCCCACCGAGAGGATCAGGCCCACGAACAGCAGCACCAGGAAGAAGGCGCGCTCGCGCCAGCGCACGAACGCAGCCGCCACCAGCGAGAGGACCGGCACGGCGAAGGACGTCGCCAGCAGCCAGATGTCCTGGGTGTAGCGGACGGCCGCCGTCGTCCACGGGCCCAGGTGGTCCGTGCCGTAGAAGTACCAGTAACCGAGCCCCCGGAAGATGTCCGCCGCGTTGGAGGTCTGCGACGTCGAGGGGACCGTCTCCGTGTACTTCAAGACGTTCACGCCGAAGGCGGCCTCCACCTCGAGGCCCGCCATCCACCACAGGCAGGCCCCGAGCGTCAGGACGCCGATGCGCAGCGCGGCGCCGACGGCGTGGCGCCAGGTCGACTCGCGCAGGACGACGACCGCGTAGACGATCCACAGGACCGGTGCCACGCCCACGTAAATGATGGAGCTGGCGTTGATGCCGCTCACGAGGGCCACCACCACGGCAAAGAGCGCCGGCTCGCGCCACCCCCCCCGGCGCAGCGCCACGATGGTCAGCCCCAGCATGAAGGGCAGGCCGGCCCAGGGGAGCAGGATCACCGAAATGCGGCCGGCGTACTGCAGGAAGTAGGGCGACAGCATGTAGGCCAGCGCGGCGGCGGTCGGCCCGGGCCCACGCAGCCCGAGGATGCGCGACAGGTAGAGGACGCCCACCCCGGCGCACAGCAGGATGGAGCCCAGCCACAGCCGCTGGGCCACCCAGACAGGCACGCCCAGCAGGTGGAAGATGGCGAAGAACGGCCCCATCGGGAGCAGGTAGCCGATGTACTCGTGGGTCACGGTGCCCAGCCCCACGGTGGGGTCCCACATGAACGCGACCTGCTTCAGGAAGCGCACCGGGTCGAGGTAGAGGTACGTCTTGGTGTCGGGCGTGACCACCCCCGGGCGCACGGCCAGCAGCGGCACGTAGGCGAAGACGGCCAGGAAGGCCGCCCCGCCGATCCACCACCATTTGCTCCCGATCGCCCGCACCGTCTTCGGGGCCGCGTGCCGCCCCCGGGGGGCGGTGACTGGGGGGGATGTGGTGGTCATGAAGGGGGCGAAGGTCGCCGGGTAGTGTAAGCAGCCAGCGGCACCCCGGAGTGTCACACGAAGGGAGAGCGTCCGTGGTGACCAGCACGAAGAGCCGCCTGACGGGCGAGCGGCCGCAGCAGGGCGTCACGCCCGATTCCCTCCTCGCCCTCCACGAAGCGGGCTACCGCGCCGTGCTGGAACGCATCGGCCAGGGCCGCATTCTCGACGTGGGCTGCGGCCAGGGCTTCGAGTCGGCCCGCTTCCTGAGCGAGGGCCGCCAGGTCGTGGGGGTCGATTACTCCTCGGAGGCGGCCGCCACCGCCACCGCCCGCTACGGGCCCGAAGGCCTCCGGGTGGCGCAGATGAACGCGTTGGACCTGGCGTTGGCGGCGGAGAGTATCGACGGCGCATGCTCCTCGCACCTGATCGAGCATTTTGTCGATCCCGAACCCCACGTGGCCGAGTTGGCCCGGGTGGTCACGCCGAAGGGCTTGGTGTGCATTCTCACCCCCAATGCCCCGGCTGATTTTGAGAACCCGTTCCATCTCCATCTCTTCACTCGTGGTGAGCTCCGGGAGATGCTGGAACGTCATTTCGACGATGTCTGGTTGGGTGGGGTGGATGCCACGCCGCACGTCAAAGCCGATTTCGCGGCGCGGCGGCTCCGGGCCGCCAAACTCCTACGCTTCGACGTCTTCGATCTGCGCCACCGCATGCCCCACCGTTGGTACGTGTGGGCCTACACGCGGCTCCTTCCGTTGGCCTACAAGCTGGTGGCGCGAGGCGATGCCGG
>DATCEZ010000120.1:0-5451 GCA_036509775.1 Acidimicrobiales bacterium | reverse complement strand
ACAGCGCCCCTACGACAAGTGCGTATGCGGCCTCTCGAGCTCGACGCCGTCGAGGAACAAGTCGATCTTTTCGTTGTAGAAGGCGATCAGCCCGGCAATCGGTAGAAGGTCCCGGGTGGGGAAGTCATAGGTCCAGGCGATGTCGGGATGGATCCGCAACTCGACCGCCGCCGACCAGTACCCGCTCGTCGTCCCCTTGTACGGGCACGCCGTCTTCGTGTCCGACGGCACCAAGTGGGTGAAGTCCACGTCGGTCCGGTCGATGTAATAGCGCGTCGGAAGCCCGGTCTCGAAGCACAGGACGGGCGACGACGTCTCCGCCAGGACCACACCCTTCGACTCCACGCGCAGGTGCCGGCTGGAACGCAGCGAGTCCACGCGCGTGTACGGATTGAGCGGGTGGACGAAGACCTGCTCGTCCTCTTCGAACCAGGCGTCGAAGGCGGACCAGGAGAAGCGGACGGTGTCGTCGAGCCCGTCGACCTTGGCGCCCGTCAGGACGGATGCCGCGCTGGGTCGGTCGACGTCGCCGACCCGCACTCCGAAGCGCCGGGCGTCACCTCGTGACGTCTCCGTCGTGGTGCCCTCGTCGACGAGCGCCGTGGCGTCAACATCACGAAGGGGGATGTAGTACTGCGGAAACGACGTGTTCTCCCACACGTAGCGGGCGTTGATTGTGTCGAAGACGGGCCGGCCGGCCAGGAAGGCACGGATACGGCGTGGGACCGGCTGCACGTGGTTGATCGGGACGGGTGGGGCGGGAAACTCGCTCACTGCATCGGCCTCCTGTCGCCACGGCACCACATCACCGGGACCCTACCGGAGCATTAAAAGCCCCGGTTCAGCTGCTCAGGTAATAGCCAGCATCCGCTCGAGCGCCACCTTGGCCCACTCCGTCGTCTCGGGGTCGACCACAATGCGGTTGCGCACCTCGCCCTCGACCAAACCCTCCAGAACCCAGGCCAGGTGTTGCGGATCGATGCGCGACATGGTCGAGCAGGGGCACACCAGCGGGTCGAGACAGACGACGGTCTTGTCGGGCGACTCGTTGTTGAGCCGGTTCACCAAGTGGATCTCGGTGGCGACGCCGATGACCGAACCCGAGGGAGCGGCCGCCACCGCCTTAATGATGGCGTCGGTCGAGCCGGTCACGTCACCCATCGACACAACGTCGTGGGCGCATTCGGGGTGGACCATGACGATCCCATCCGGATACTCGTCGCGGAAGGCCGAGACATGCGCCGGCCGGAAGCGCTGGTGGACCGAGCAGTGACCTTTCCACAGAAGCAGCGTCGACTCTTTGACCTCACGATCCGACAGGCCACCCAGCGCCAGCCGGGGGTTCCAGACCCGCATGTCGTCGGCGCCGTAGCCCAGCTCGAAGCCGGTGTTGCGCCCCAGGTGCTGGTCGGGGAAGAACAACACCCGCTCGCCCCGGCCCGCAGCCCGGTCCAACGCCCACGTGAGCACGGCCCGGGCATTGGACGACGTGCACACGGCCCCGCCGTGACGCCCCACGAAGGCCTTCAAGGACGCCGCCGAATTCATATAGGTCACCGGGATCAGACGCTCGACGTCGATCACCCGACCGAGCTCGTCCCACGCCTCCTCCACCTGGTCGATGTCCGCCATGTCCGCCATGGAGCAGCCGGCGTTCAAATCAGGCAGCAGGACCTGCTGGTGGTCGCCCGTCAGGACGTCGGCCGATTCGGCCATGAAGTGGACCCCGCAGAACACGATGTACGCCGCATCGGACTGACCCGCGGCAATGCGGGACAAACCGAAGGAGTCGCCCCGAGCATCGGCCCAGCGCATCACCTCGTCGCGCTGGTAGTGGTGTCCCAAAATGAACACGTCTGACCCCAGCGTGGCCTTGGCCGCACCGATCATGGAGTCCAGCGCGGCCCCGTCAGCGGACGTGTAGCGCTCCGGAAGTGGCATCTGAAGCCTGAGCATCTGGTCTGCCCCCTTGTCGGGAGTGCATCGATAAGGCCGGCGGGGACAGCCTGGTCGCCCATCCGCGGGTATGTCGGCCTCGATGCGAGGTTGTATGCCGGAAACCAGGCCGGCACCAGGCAGTGTACCGCCCGCCACCACCACCTGCGCGGAAGGATGCAGCGGAGGGAGGCGAACCACCCAAAAGTAGAATGGAACCAGTGCACGACCGCCCGCCGACCGGCTCCATCCCGGACGCTCCGGGCTCGTACCAGTTCTACGACGCCGAAGGCCGGGTTCTCTACGTCGGCAAGGCCAAGTCCCTGCGGCACCGCCTGCCCAATTACTGGGTGGACTCGGCCAAGCTCATGCCCCGGACGGCCCAGATGGTGGCCCAGGCCGACCACGTGGAGTGGGTGGTGGTCGACACCGAGGTCGACGCGCTGATCCTCGAGCACAGCCTCATCCAGGCCCACCTCCCGAGATACAACGTCCGCCTCAAGGACGACAAGAGCTACCCGTGGCTGGCCGTCACCCTCAACGAGGAGTGGCCCCGCCCGGCCGTCGTCCGCGGCCGCAAAAGAAAGGGCGTGCGCTACTTCGGCCCCTACGGCAACGCCGGCGCCATCCGCAGCACGCTCGACCTCCTGGTCCGGAGCTTCCCGGTCCGCACGTGCTCGGACACCAAGTTCACCCGGCACGAGCGCCTGGGCCGGCCCTGCCTGCTCTACGACATCGACCGCTGCTCGGGCCCGTGCGTGGGCGCCGTCGACCACGAGGCCTACGACGGCTACGTCACCGACCTCATGGGGTTCCTCTCGGGCGACACCGAGCCGGTGCTGGACCGGCTGGAAGCCGAGATGCTGGACGCCTCCGAGGACCTCCAATTCGAGCGCGCCGCCCGCCTGCGTGACCGCATCGTCGCCGTGCACAAGGCGGCCGAGTCCCAGCAGATGGTCTCGGACCGCGCCGAGGACTTCGACGTGGTGGGGCTGGCCGAGGACCCGCTGGAGGCGTCGGTACAGATCTTCTTGGTCCGGCGCGGCCGGGTGGTGGGGCACCGGGGCTTCGTGGCCGAGAAGGTCGAGGACCTGTCCGGCCCCGAGTTCATGGCCCAGGTCGTGGCCCAGGTCTACGGGGCCGACGGGGCCGAGGTGCCCCGGCGCATTTTGGTGCCCGAGGTGCCGGCCGACCGGGAGCTGCTGCAGAGCTGGCTGCACACCGTCCGGGTGGGGCCGGTCGACATTGCGGTCCCCCAGCGGGGCGCCAAGCGGGCCCTGCAGGAGACGGTCAGCCGCTCGGCCGGCGAGGACCTGGCCCGGCACCGCCTGCGCCGCGCCGCCGACCACAACGCGCGTTCGAAGGCGCTGACCGAGCTGCAGTCGGCGCTGTCGCTGCGCGAGGCCCCGCTGCGCATTGAGTGTTACGACATGAGCCACCTGCAGGGCACGGACTACGTCGGCTCCATGGTCGTCTTCGAGGACGGCCTGTCCAAGCGCTCGGATTACCGGCGCTTCAAGGTCAAGTCCGTCCCGGGCAACGACGACTACGCCGCCATGGAAGAGGTGCTGACGCGGCGGCTCACCGCCCTGAAGGAGCCGACCGAGGTACCGGCGGACGGACGCCCGCGCCGCTTCGCCTACCGCCCCAACCTGATCGTCGTCGACGGCGGCAAGGGCCAGCTCGGGGTGGCGGAACGGGTGGTGCACGAGCTCGGCCTGGACGGCGAGGTGGAGCTGGCCTCGCTGGCCAAGCAGTTCGAGGAGGTCTACCGGCCGGGCTCGCCCTTCCCGGTGCGGCTGCGCCGGGGCTCAGATGCCCTGTACCTGCTGCAGCGTCTGCGGGACGAGGCCCACCGCTTCGCCATCACCTTCCACCGGGAGCGGCGCGGCAAGCGGATGACCAAGAGCATCCTGGACGACATCCCCGGCCTGGGCCCGGCCCGCAAAGCCCGCCTGGTCAAGGAGATGGGCGGGGTCAACGCCGTGCGGGCCGCCTCGCTGGAGGAACTGCTCTCCCGCTCCTGGCTGCCCGACGATGTTGGCCTGGCCGTCTACGAGTCGATCCACAGTCCCGGGGCACGACCCAGGGAACGGCCCTGACCAGGATGAGCATCACCGGGCGGGCCATGAGGGAAGCTAGGGGACGATGAGCGAGTTCGTGGTGGTGACTGGGATGTCGGGAGCCGGCCGGTCCACGGCGGCGGCGGCGCTCGAGGACGTGAACTGGTTCGTCATCGACAACCTGCCGGCCGGCCTCATCATGAAGATGGTCGAAATGGTGGACCGGCCCGGTTCGGGGATTGAGCGGGTGGCCCTGGTCATCGGGCGCGGCGGCGCCAACACGGGCGGGGAGTACTTCGAGGATCTGCCCGACGTGCTCGACGAGCTGCGGGCAACGCGGCGGCGCGTGCGGGTGGTCTTCCTCGATGCCGCCGACGACGTGCTGGTGCGGCGCTACGAGGGGACGCGGCGGCGCCACCCGCTGGCGGCGCGTGGGGTGGAGGAGTCGATCGGCGACGAGCGCAAGCTGCTCCAGCCGGTGCGCGAGCGGGCCGACCTCCTGATCGACACCGGCGACCTGAACTCCAACCAGCTCCGGGTCCGCATTCTGGAGGCGTTCGGCAACGACGAGGCGCCGCGCATGCAGACCTCGGTCATGTCGTTCGGCTACAAGCACGGCATCCCGCTCGACGTCGACGTGGTCTTCGACTGCCGCTTCCTGCCCAACCCGTTCTGGGTGGAGGAGCTGCGGCCCTTCAGCGGGGAGGACAAGCCGGTGCGCGACTACGTGCTGGGCCAGCCCGAGTCCCAGGACTTCCTGGAGAAGGTGGACGACCTGCTGACGAGCATCCTCCCGGCCTTCACCCGGGAAGGGAAGTCGTACCTGACCATCGCCATGGGCTGCACCGGCGGCCGCCACCGCTCCGTGACGCTGGCCCGGGAGCTGGCGACGCGGCTGAGCGCGCATGGCGAGCCGGTGTCCGTGTTCCACCGGGACATCGACCGATGAGCGGTTCCAGCCTCAGCAGTGGCGGGCACAGCAGTGGCGGGCACAGTGGGAGCGGACGACGGGGCGGGCGCCCCTCGGTGGTGGCCATCGGCGGCGGGCACGGCACCGCCGTGACGCTGAAGGCGGCGCGGCGCTACGCCGGGCTGCTCACCGGTGTGGTGTCGGTGGCCGACGACGGGGGGAGCAGTGGCCGCTTGCGCGAGCTGCTCAACGTCGTGGCCCTGGGTGACATCCGCAAGTGCCTGGTGGCCCTGGCCGACGAGGACTCGGCGCTGGCCACCGCCTTCG
Source organism: Acidimicrobiales bacterium (assembly GCA_036509775.1). Classification (GTDB taxonomy): domain Bacteria; phylum Actinomycetota; class Acidimicrobiia; order Acidimicrobiales; family RAAP-2; genus Bog-473. The sequence continues at coordinate 216 of DATCEZ010000120.1, read as the reverse complement.
AACGCCGCTACGACGAAGGGGAGCTGGCCGGCCACGCGCTGGGCAACCTCATTCTGGCGGGCCTGATCGACGCCACAGGGGATCTCGTCCTGGGCGTGGCCGAGGCGGCCCAACTGCTCGGGGCCAGCGGGGACGTGCTCCCGGCCACCTCCGAGCTGGTCGTGCTGAAAGCCGAGTCGACCCACGGCACCGTGGCCGGGCAGGTGGCGGTCAAGG
>DATCEZ010000119.1:0-8319 GCA_036509775.1 Acidimicrobiales bacterium | reverse complement strand
CTGCCCACCACGGCGGTGATGTCGTCACACGCACCGTCGGCCACGGCCAGGCGCTCGAGGGGGGCGTCGCCGGCCACCTTGGCGGTCAGGTAGCTCAGAGCGCGCGCCCGGGTGCGTTGCTTGGACTCCTCGGCCACCTCGCCGTCCTTGACCACGATGACCGGCTTAATGGAGAGGAGCGAGCCCAGGAGGGCCTGGGCTCCGCCGATGCGGCCGCCGCGCTGGAGGAATTCGAGGCCACCGACGACGCCGTAGACATGCAGCCGGCCGATCCGGTCCTCCGACGCGGCGACCAGCTGGTCCAGCGTGGCCCCGGCGGCGGCTTCCTCCGCCGCCGCGATGACCATCAACCCCTGGCCCATGGTCATCGACAGGGTGTCGAGCACGCGCACGGGAATGGCGCTGAAGGTGTCGGCCGCGGTGACGGCGGAGGCGTAGGTGGCCGAGACCTTGGACGAGATGGCGAGGCAGAGGACGGACTCCGCGCCTTCGTCCGCTGCCTGTTGGTAGGCGGTGATGAAGGCGCCGGGCGAGGGGGCGGCGGTGGAGGGCAGGTCACCCTTGCCGCGGCAGCGATCCCAGAACTCGGCCGGGGTGAGCTGGCGGCGGTCCTCGAGCTCCTCGTCGCCGAAGCGGATCGACAGCGGCACCACGATGACGTTGTGCTCCTTGACCAGCTGGTCGGTCAGGTCGCAGGCACTGTCGGTGACGATGTGGACGCCGGGCATGCACGAGTCTGCCACGGTGCAGCGTCGCTGAGCCTCTCAGGCGAGGTCGTGGAGCACCGCGGCCGAGGCGCCGGGCGGGGGCGGATGGAGCGACGATGCCACCCGTCGGGTGGCGCCCGGAGGGACGAGGGGGCGGACCGACCCGACGGGGCCTCGGGGACCGGTTGGTCTGCCCGGCCCGTCAGGCCCGTCAGGCCCGTCGGGTCCGTCGGGTCCGTCGGGTCCGTCGGGACCGTCTGGGCGGTCCGGCCCGGGACCGGCGGGACGCGTCGGGGGGCGTCGGCGCGTGTCGGCGCGCCGGCCCAACCAGATCACGACGGCGCCGAAGGTGAGGCCGCCGGCGACCACGGAACCGACCACACGGGCCAGCAGGCCGGCGATGCTGGTGGACGCCGAGAGGTTGGACACCATGAGCACCACGACTGCCATGGGCACGGAGGCCACCAGGACCCGGAGCAACGGGTCCCACGAGGACCGGTCCGCCAGCCGCCCGAACCACCGGTGGAACACGGCGAGCGTCAGCAGTGCCGACACGCTGTAGGCGATCGACAGGGAGAGCGCGAGCCCGCGCACGCCGAGCGGATGGACGAGCAGCAGGGCCAACACGATGTTGAGCCCGTTCTCCACGAGGTAGAGGTAGAAGGCGACCTTGGTGCGTTGCATCGACTGCAGCACGCGCACGAGGTAGAGGTACGTGCAGAAGCCGGGCAACCCGAGGGCGAACATGGCCAGCGCGGCTCCGGTCGTCGCCGTCTCCGCCGGTGTGCTGTGGCCGTTGCCCAGGAGGAGGGCGACCGAGGGCTTGGCCAACAGCAGAATGCCCACGGCGGAGGGGATGATGAGCGCGAGGACGGCGCGCAGGCCGCCGGCCATGCGTTTCAAGAACGCGGTCTGGTGTCCCGTGGACCACTGCTGCGCCAGGTCCGGCGTGACCACCGACATCACGGTCACCGCGACGATGCCGTACGGCAGCTGAAAGAACGCGTAGGCGTAGGTGTACGACGAGACCGGGTCCGGCCCGGCCACGCTGCCGGCGAGGATCGTGACCACGAACAGGGCGATCTGGTTCGCCAGCACGAAGCCGAAGGTCCACCCGCCCAGCCGGGTCACGGCGCGCAGCGCCTCGTCGCGCGGGTTCCAGCGCCAGCGCAATAGTCCGAGGTCGGCGCGGCGCAGGCTCGGAATGAGCGCCACGCCCTGGAGCACGACCCCGAGCGAAGTGCCGAGCCCGAGGAGCAACAGCTCGGTGTGGTGTTGCTCCACTCCGGCCAGCGAGGCGCCCCGGCCGGCCCACAAACCGAACCACACGAGGATCCCGATGCAGACGATGTTGTTGACGATCGGGGCCCAGGCGACGGCAATGAAACGACGGCGTGTGTTGAGCAGCGCCGCGGCCAGCGCGAAGAGGCCGTAGGCGGCGATCTGAATGACGAACCAGCGCAGGAACCCGGTGGCCACCTCGCGCTCGAGCAGGACGCGGTGGATCTGGTCGGCGCCCGAATGCGTGTCGAGCACGGTGAGGGCGTCGATGAGGTACGGCGCCGCCACCAGTGCGGCCACCGTCGTGCCGAGGAGGACCACGACCGACACCGAGAGCACGGCCGAAATGGAGTCGAAGGCCTCGCGCTCGGTCTTGTTGGCCAGCCGGTCGACGAAGACGGGTATGAAGGTGGCGGAGAGCACGCCGCCCAGCACCACGTCGTAGAGCATGTTCGGCGTGGTGTTGGCCAGGTTGTACGAGTCGGCCAGGGTCGTCTGCCCGAGCGCCCAGGCCAGGGCCACGAAGCGGAGCAGCCCGGTGACCCGGGAAACGCCCGTGCCGACCGCGACGTAGGCGGCCGACGTCCGCAGCGGCATCGTGCGGGCGCGACGGGGGGTGGGCACCGTCAGTGTGCCCGTGGGCGGGCGCGGCGGGATCGTCGCCATGTGCGCACCCACCAGAAGAGCAGAACGGCACCGGCGAGGACGGTGAGGGCCACCCCCACGAAGGAGATCTCGGTCGAATGCACCGTGAGCACGGTGTGCGCAATGAGGACCTGGCCGTCGGGCGTGTGCAGGGTCACCTCAATGGGGAGGCGGTCGCCCGAGGTGCGGGCCTGGGCGGTGACGCGGACCGAGGTGGTGGGGTGGACGAGGGTCAGGCGCTGTGTGTTGCCGTCGGGGAAGGTGAACTTGTCGCTGCTGAGCGTGACCACCACCGTCACGGGGTAGGGCGCAGAGGAGAGCACGGTGACGGGAATGGCGGCCCGCTGCGACGTGAAGGTCACGGTGCGCTCCGTTCCCAGTGTGACCTGGCCGGTGGTGCCGCCAAAGGATTTGGCGTAGGCGTTCAATGCGCTCGAGCGCCCTGCGTTGGAGAGGCCCTTGGCCTCGGTGGTGAGCAGCGTGTCGCCGAGGGTCGTCAGGTTCGTTGGATGCCCGTCGACGGCCGAGGTGAACGAGGACAGCTGTTGGCGGTCGACCGCAATGCGCCCGGCGGCGCTGCTGGTGATGCCGTGGTTCGCCGCGCCCGACTGGAGCTGGCGCACGGCGGGCTCACGGTTGCCCCCTGCGGGCAACTGGGCGAAGAGATCACCGAGAGTCACGGCCTTGAGTGCGGTGTTGGCGGGGGTGAGCCCGCCGAGCAGCGCGTCCATGAAGGCCGTGGAGGGGTGCCAATTCGCCGGCGGGACCACCACGACCCCGCGGGGCTGCCTGAGGAAGGTGTCCTCGAAGTGGACAAACGAGAGCCCGGCCAGCAGCTGCTCCGCCCCGAGGACCGGATCGTTCGGCGTGGCCGTGAAGCGTGTGCTCAGGCTCGAGTCGGCCGCCGCCGCCGGGATGGTCGAGCCGTGCGCGAGATCGAGCGTGAAGGGCTGGGCGAACGTGTAGTTGCTCAGCCCGGCCGAGGCCAGGTCGCTATTGCTGACCACCGCCTGGGTGGCTCCGGCCAACTGCAGGCCCGAGGCCAGGTTGCCCGCGTCCCCCGCCGAGAGCGTCGAGCTCGTGTCCACCCACGCCCCGGCGACGGGCTTGAGGCCGGCGGCGCGCAGGAGGTCGTCGCCGCGGCTGAACTGTGCGCCGACTTCGCTGGACAACCCGGCCTCGGTGAGCGCGGCGAGGTTGATGGGCACGTAGGGCTGGGCGATCACTTCGTCGCTGCTCAGCGCAGCGAGCTGCTCCAGGGCGCGCGTGCCGTCGCGGGCATGGGTGGCGTCGACGGCGCTGACCGTCAGCGGGCTCACGGCCAGGGTGGTCGGGACGTCGTGGTCGGTCAGCGCGTCGGCCACGGTGGTCAGGCCGCCCACCGTGACCGGGAGGACGACGGCGACACGCAGCGGTCCCCCTGTTGTCGACTCGGCGTTGGGCTGTTGGTAGGTGAGGAAGGTGGTGAAGCGCGCGACCGGGGTCGAGGAGCCTTGCCGCACGAGGGCGACGGACACGGGGTAGACACCCTGACAGTCGTCATCGAGCGGCTGGCAGTCCAACGTCATGGTGTGCGAGCCGGCCGCGCAGATGCCGTCCCCGGTGGCGGGGACACTGGCGCTGGCGTTCGGGACCACGGTGACGCAGGAGGCCGCCGCCAGCCCGCTGGCACCCTCACTTACGGGGATGGGGGGCTCCCGCAGCAGTGGGGTGCCCGAGGGCGTGCCCGACATCGCCTGCTGCAGATCGGATCCGTCCACCAACCGTCCGTAGTAGGAGATGCTGACCGACAGGCTGCTCGCCGCTCCGACGCTCGGGGAGACGCCCGCCACGAGGTTGAACCAGGGCTGGTCGGCCGTGACCCACGGCGTCTGCTGGGACAGAACGAGGGGCGGGCCGCCCGCGCGGGCGTGTTCCGCCGCGTTGGCGCCACCGGTTCCCAGCGTGCTGACCAGGGCGGCGACAGCCACTGCGAGCGTGCACAGGGCGGTCCTGGAGCGGCGCGTCGACACAGGCAAAGGGTAGAGGGCGCACTACCGTGGGCGGGTGCAGACCCCGTCGGTGCCTGAGCGGTTCCGCCCCTATGTCGAAGCCACCGAGGAGGTGGGGCGCCGCTTTGCCGCGGCCGGGCGCTCGCTGTACCTGGTCGGGGGATCGGTGCGCGACGCCCTTTTTCCCGGCCCGGCGGGCACGGCCGAGCCCCACGATCTCGACCTGACCACCGACGCCTTGCCGGCTGAGATCGAGCGACTCGTGAAGGGCTGGGCCGACGACATCTGGACCCAGGGGGAGAAGTACGGGACCATCGGCTGCCGCAAGGGCGGCCGGGTGTACGAGATCACCACGCACCGGGCCGAGGTCTACGTGCCCGACTCGCGCAAGCCCGAGGTCACGTTCGGCGACGACGTGGTGGTCGACCTGTCGCGCCGCGACTTCACCATCAACGCGCTCGCCCTACGCCTGCCCGACATGGAGCTGATCGATCCCTTCGACGGCCTCGGGGACCTGGCGACCGGCCGGCTGCGCACGCCGCTGGACCCCGAGATCTCTTTCGGCGACGACCCTTTGCGGATGCTGCGGGCGTCTCGCTTCGCGGCGCGCTTCTCGCTCGAGCCCGACCCGGCGCTCACGGCCGCAGTGGAGCGGATGCACGGGCGCCTCTCCATCGTCTCGGCCGAGCGGATCCGCGACGAGCTCGACAAGATCGTCCTCGTCGACGTGCCGTCCGTGGCGCTCTGGTTCGTGGTGCGCACCGGCCTGGCGGGCGAGTTCCTGCCCGAACTGCCGGGCCTGGCCCTCGAGCAGGATCCGATCCACCGCCACAAGGACGTGCTGGCGCACACGCTCGCCGTGGTCGACAAGACGTCGCCGAACCGGCTGCTGCGGCTGGCCGCGCTGTTCCACGACGTGGGCAAGCCCCGCACGCGCGCCATCACCGACGGTGGCGTGAGCTTCCACCACCACGAGGTCGTGGGGGCGCGCATGACGCGGACGCGCATGGAGGCGCTGCGCTACTCCGCCGCCGACGTGGACACGGTCGTACGGCTCGTGGAGCTGCATCTGCGCTTCCACACCTACCGCCTGGGCTGGACCGACAAGGCGGTGCGGCGCTACGTGCGCGACGCCGGCGAGCATCTCGACATGCTCAACGAGCTGACCCGCTGCGACTGCACGACACGGAACGCGGCCAAGGCGCGGGCGCTGGCGCGGCGCATGGACGAGCTGGAGGCCCGCATCACCGAGCTCGGCGAGCAGGAGGAACTGCGGGCCCTGCGCCCCGACCTGGACGGGAATCAGATCATGGAGCTCCTCGGCATCGGACCGGGGCGGGCCATCGGCCAGGCCCTGGACTTCCTCATGGAGCTGCGGCTCGACGAGGGCCCGCTGGGTGAGGAGGAGGCGGCGCGCCGGCTGAAGGCCTGGTGGGCCGAGCAGCAGCACCAGTAGGCCGGGCGGTAGCGTCGCGGGCATGACCAGGATTGCGGCACCAGAGAGCGGCATGGGCGAGCACATCGACTGGGCGCTGCTGCGCACGGACATGGCGGCGGGCATGGGCAAGCTGTCGGCGGCGGTCTACGGAAACTCGCAGCTGCCCGTACGCGAGCGCGAAGCGGCGCGCTGGACCATCGCGCTGATCAACGACTGCGCGGTGTGCCGCGACACTCGCGCCCGCGAGGGTGAGGCCGCCGGTGCAAGCGAGCCCTTCTACGCCGAGGTGACCGACTGGCGTTCGGCAAAAGGTCTGAGCACGCGCGAGCGACTGGCGGCGGAGTTCGCCGAGCGTTTCGCCATCGACCACCTCGCCATGGACGACGAGTTCTGGGGCCGCCTGCACGATGCCTTCTCCGAGGCCGAGCTGGCGGACCTGACCATCTGCTGTGGCATGTTCCTCGGCATGGGGCGCACCCTGGCCGTGGTGGGCGTGCGGGCGCCGGACGAGCGCATCCTCGTCTGAGGCAGGTCGACGGGGTCGACCGGCCGCCCGATCGACCCTGCGGTGCGTGGAGAGTCGGACCGCAGGGGCGCCCACTTGTTTCAAAAACTGTAAACGAGTCGGTTGAGACTTTTTGAGAAGAACAAAGGGCGGGTTCAACCGGTGTGCCGGCGCCCGGAGACGCCCCCGAGACGCCTGGCGCTCCCGGGTCAGTCGACCGGCCAACTCTCCTGGGCCTCGCCGGCCGCGAAGGCCTCAATGAGCTGGTGCGCCACGTCGTCGTGGTACTGCACTGGCGGCGACTTCATGAAGTAGGCCGAGGGGCCGAGGAGCGGGCCGCCGATGCCGCGGTCGAGCGCCAGCTTGGCGCAGCGCACGGCGTCGATGATCACGCCGGCCGAGTTGGGGGAGTCCCACACCTCGAGCTTGAGCTCCAGGTTGAGCGGGACGTCGCCGAAGTTGCGGCCCTCCATGCGGATGTAGGCCCACTTGCGGTCCTTGAGCCACGGCACGTGGTCCGACGGGCCGACGTGGACGTCGTCGGCGTCGAGGACGTTGTCCTCCAGCTGGCTGGTCACGGCCTGGGTCTTCGAGATCTTCTTGGACTCCAACCGCTTGCGCTCGAGCATGTTCTTGAAGTCCATGTTGCCGCCGAAGTTCAACTGGTACGTCTCGTCGAGGGCGACACCGCGGTCCTCGAAGAGCCGGGTGAGGATGCGGTGCACGATGGTCGAGCCGACCTGGCTCTTGATGTCGTCACCGACGATCGGGACGCCGGCGTCGCGGAACTTGCGGGCCCACTCGGGGTCCGAGGCGATGAAGACGGGGATGGCGTTGACGAAGGCGACGCCCGCGTCGAGGCAGGCCTGGGCGTAGTGGCGCTGGGCCTGCTCGGAGCCGACGGGCAGGTAGGAGACGAGCACGTCCGCCTTGGCCTCGCGCAGGGCGGCGGCCACGTCCACCGGCTCGGCCGGCGACTCCTCGATCAGCTCGCGGTAGTAGAGCCCGAGCCCGTCGAAGGTGGGCCCACGCTGCACGGTCACACCCTGCTCGCCCACCTCGGCGAAGCGGACTGTGTTGTTCAGGCCGGCGTGGATCGCCTTGCCGAGATCCGTCCCGACCTTGGTCTGGTCGACGTCGAAGGCGGCCACGGGCACCAGGTCGCGCACGTGGTAACCGCCCAGCTCCACATGCATGAGGCCCGGCACGACTTCGGTGGGGTCGGCATCGCGGTAATAGGTGATCCCCTGTACGAGCGAGCTGGCGCAGTTGCCGACGCCGGCGATGGCAAGGCGGATGGGGTTGGACATGGTCGTCTCTCCTTCGGTGATGTGAGGCGGGTGCTGTTCAGGCCACCGGTTCCGGTTCGGTACCGGCAGTGGCGAGGTCGGCGCGTTCGGACGCGATGAGGTTGTCGAGCCAGGTGATGTCGCGGGCCACGCCGTCGGCGGTGTGCTGGACGACGGAGCGGGCGTAGATGTCGAGGTCGATGCGGGCGGCCTCGGCCTCGGCCAGTCGCTGCACCAGCAGGGCACGCCGGTGCTCCAGGAGGGCCAGGCGGGCCTGCGGTGCGAGGTGGCGGGCGAAGGCCAGGCGCAAGCCGAAGCTGCGGGCGTCGTCGGCGGCCCCGCTGCCCGCCAGCAGCTCGGCGAAGAGCTCCCGGCCGGCGTCGGTGATGCGGTAGACCTTGCGGCCGCGCCGGGCCCGGGTGGGGGAGTGTCGGCGGGCCCGCAGCACGGCCAGCTCGCCGCT
>DATCEZ010000118.1:0-9917 GCA_036509775.1 Acidimicrobiales bacterium | reverse complement strand
AGGACCGTCGGCATCGATCCACACCCCGGGATACCTGTCCACACTCGTCGCGCCCGGCAACCCGATGTCCGTCAACATCTCGATGACAACCTGCTCGAGGCGGTGCACGTGAGTCGAACCCGCCGACACTCCGTCCGGGACCGACACGATCGGATACGCCACAAGCTGCCCGGGACCGTGGTAGGTGACGTCCCCGCCGCGGTCGGTGCGCTCGAGGACTGCGCCGACCGACGCCGGGTCGACCAGCACATGGCGCTCGTCGGCGTGCGCCCCCAGCGTGTAGGTGTGCGGGTGCTGCAGCACCAGCAGGTAGTCGTCGGTCGCTTCCGTGGCCAAGGCGTGTTGGAGCGTGGAGGCCTCGTGGTAGGGAACTGTCCCGAGTGACCGGACGCGCAACATCGGCGTCAGCCTTAGAGCTCCGCGGCCCAGTCGCGGGTCCCAAGCAAATCGGCGACCTTGCGCAGGAACAGCGAGACGTACGCACCATCGACGGCACGGTGGTCCCAGCTCACGCCGAGGATCCCGGTCGAGTGGATGGCGATGGACTCGGATCCGTCGTCCTGGGTCACCACCACCGGCCGGCGTGCGATCCCATCGGTGGCCAGAATCGCCACCTGGGGCTGGTTGATGATCGGGACGGTGAAGTAGGTACCGAACGGACCGTCGTTCGTGATGGAGAATGTCCCTCCGGCAATGTCGTCCGCGTTGAGCTGGCGGCCCCGGGCGCGCTCGGCCAGGTCGCGTATCCGCCGGGCCACGCCGCGCAGCGTGACCTCCTCGGCCCGATGGATGACCGGGACGATGAGACCCTCGTGGGACAGGTCGACCGCAATGCCGAGGTTCACCTCGGCGTGCACGAGGAGCGAGTCGTCGACGACCGACGCGTTGAGCAACGGGAAGTCGCGCAGTGCCTCCACCGTGGCCCGGGCCACGAAGGGGAGGTACGTCAGCGCAAAGCCCTCCTCGGCCTTGAAGCGCTCGCCCCAGGCCTTGCGCACACGCTCGACGCTTTCGAAGTCGACTTCGTTGGCGATGAATGCATGTGGCGAGGTGGCCTTGGACCGCACCATGTGCTCGGCCGTGCGTCGGCGCATGTTGGAGAAGGGCACGACCTGGTCCCCGGCGGCCCGGAACGAGGCCATGGAGACGGAGGGCGCCTGCGGCGTCCGGGGCACCGGCGCAGCCGGAGCGGTCTGGACGGGTGGTGGCGCCGGTGGCGGCGCGGCCGCGGCAGGGGTTGTCGCGGGCGGCGGAGCCGCAGCACGGCGAGCCTCGACCACGCGCTGGGCATCGTCGCGGGTGATGCGGCCTCCTGAACCCGTGCCGGTCACCTCGGTTTCGCTGATGCCGTTCTCGGCCAGGAGCTTGCGCACCATGGGCGACAGCACGTTGGGCCCGACGCCGTCCCCGTTGCTCGCCGCGCTGGGCGCTGGGTCCGCCGCGGGAGCGGGTGCGGCCGTCGCGGGTGCAGGCGCCGTCGCCGGTGCAGGCGCCGGTGCCGGTGCCGGTGCCGGTGCAACAGGTGCCGGAGGAGGGGGAGGCGGAGGTGCCGCCTCCTGCGGAGCGGCCGCAGCCGGTGCGGGCTCAGCAGCCGGAGCAGGTGTCGGCTCGGCTGCGGCCACCGGTGCGTCGTCGGACGGGGCCGCGCCGGCACTGTCGCCGATCACCGCCAACTTCACGCCGACCTCGACCGTCTCGCCCTCGGGGACGAGGATCTCGCTGAGGATGCCGGCCGCCGGCGAGGGCACCTCGGAGTCGACCTTGTCGGTCGAGACCTCGAAGAGCGGCTCGTCCCGCTCCACCGCGTCACCGACCGCCTTCATCCAGCGGGTGATGGTCCCTTCGGTCACCGTCTCGCCGAGTTGCGGCATCATCACGTCAGCCAACGTGCAGTCCCCTTCCGCTCAACGCGAGCATGGTCTCACCGAATGTCTCGGACAGCGAAGGGTGGGGCTGAATGAACTGCGCCACCTCCTCGGGAAATGCCTCCCAGTTCACGGCCAGGTACCCGGCCCCGAGTTGCTCTGTCACCCAGGGGCCGCAGAGGTGCACGCCCAGGATTCGGCCGGCCGTCCCGTCGGCGCGCTGCTCGGCGATGATCTTCACCACGCCCTCGGTGTCGCCGATGATCTGCGCCCGGCTGTTGCCCCCGTAAGGATCCTTCTTGGTCACCACAGGGATGCCGGCCTCCTTGGCCTGCGCCTCGGTCATGCCGCAGAAGGCCACTTCGGGGCGGCAGTAGATGGCCCACGGCACCCTGCTGTAGTCGACGGGCACCACCGGCTCGCCCAGCATCAACTTGACCGCCACGATGGCCTCGGCGAATCCCACGTGCGCCAGCTGGGGGGCGCCGGCGACGATGTCACCCACGGCCCACACTCCGTCGACGCCAGTCCGCTGGTACGCGTCGGTCGCCACGAAGCCGCGACGGTCCATTTCGACACCGAGGCCGTCGGCCACCAGCCCTTCGGTGCGGGGACGCCGGCCCACGGACACCACCACCGCATCCGCGTCGAATGTCTGGTCCCCCGCCTTGACCGTTGTCATCGTGCCGTCGGCCGACGGGGTGTGCCCCTCGACCTTGACGCCAGTGACGATGTCGATACCCCGCTTCTTGAAGGAGCGGACGAGCAGGCGGGTGATGTCCTCGTCGCAACCCGGCAGGATCGTGTCGAGCGCCTCCAGGATCGTCACCTTGGAGCCCAGGTCGGCCAGCAGTGATGCGAACTCGCACCCGACGACGCCGCCGCCGATGACGACGGCCGACGCCGGCAGCTCCTTGAGGTCGAGGAACTCGTCGGACGTCATGATGAGCCGGCCGTCGATCTCGAAGCCGGGCAGCAGGAACGGTACCGATCCGGCCGCCAGGACGACGTTGCGGCCGACGATGACGCGGCCGGCATCCTCCCCGTCGAGCACCTCGACCCGGTGGTCCGCCTCGAGGGTGCCCGTGCCGATCAGCGTCGTGATCTTGCGGCCCTTCAAGAGCCCGGCAAGGCCCTTGTGGAGCTTGCCCACCACGGCGTTCTTGCGGTCCTGGCTCACCGAGAAGTCGACCGACACGCCGGTCACGTCGACCCCGAACTCCTTGGCGTCGTTGACCGTCCGGTAGACCGAGGCGGTCTCGAGGAATTCCTTGGCCGGAATGCAGCCCCGGTGCAGGCAGGTGCCGCCGACCTTGTCCCGTTCGACGATGGCGACCGAGAGGCCCGCGGCGGCGCCGTAGAGCGCCGTGGCGTAGCCGCCGGGACCACCGCCGATCACGACGATGTCGAACTCGTCCTCGCCTGCCATCGCCTTACCTCTCCTGTGCGCTCACGACGTCCGTCCGGCGCGCTCGGCCTCCCCGGAACAACCCGATCGCACTGGCGAGAGTCCTCTCCATGCCCTGCGCGTGACGGTTCCACCCTACCGTCCTGACGGTCCTGCTCAGACCGTCGACGACCCGGTTCAGCCGCTCGTGCCGGTCCCCAGATCGGCCGCCTGGGTGGCCAACTCGTCGACCCTGTCGTTCCAGCGGTCACCCGAGTGGCCCTTGACCCAACGCCAGCTGACGGCGGCCTCTGAGGCCAGCGCCAGCTCAATCAGCGGCTCCCACAGATCGCGGTTGGCCACCGGCTTGCTCTGCGAGTTCTTCCAGCCGCGACGCTGCCATCCCTTCCACCAGCCGTCGGTGAAGCACTTGACGACGTACGTCGAGTCGCTGACGACCTCCACCCCTTCAGGCGCGTCAGGTGTGAGGGATCGCAGGGCTTCGAGGGCCGCTGTGATCTCCATGCGCTGATTGGTCGTGTGGCCCTCTGCGCCGCTGGCGTAGGGCCCGTCGGGCACTGCCCAGGCCCATCCGCCCGGCCCGGGATTGCCGCGGCACGCGCCGTCCGTGTACACGACGATGGGACCCTCCGCAGATGACATGGACAAATGTGTAACACCCGCGACCGGTGGTCATGGTGGTCCCTCCCCTCCCAGTACCGTGGGGAAATGCTGTTCGACGGGATCAGCCACCAAGTCCCCGACACCGATCCGGGTGAGACAGAGGAGTGGCTCGACTCGTTCGACGCCATCGTCGACGCCCGGGGCCGGGCCCGGGCGCGCTATCTCCTCATGAAGCTCCTGGAGCGGGCGCGCACCAAGCAGGTCGAGTTCCCGGCGACCGTCTCGACCCCCTACGTGAACACCATCCCGGCCGACGCCGAGCCATGGTTCCCCGGCGACGAGTACCAGGAGCGGCGCATCCGGGCCTACATCCGCTGGAACGCGGCGGCCATGGTGACCCGGGCCAACACGCGCACCGAGGGCATCGGCGGGCACCTGTCGACCTACGCCAGCTCGGCCGCCCTCTACGAGGTCGGCTTCAACCACTTCTTCCGCGGCAAGGCCGACGGCGGCTTCGGCGACCAGGTCTTCTTCCAGGGCCACGCCTCGCCCGGTATTTACGCTCGGGCCTATGTCGAAGGGCGCCTCACCGAGGCCCAGCTCGACAACTACCGCCACGAGGTGGCCGGCGACGGCCTGCCCAGCTACCCGCACCCGCGCGCACTGCCCCACTTCTGGGAGTTCCCGACCGTCTCCATGGGGCTGGGCCCCATCAACGCCATCTACCAGGCCCACGTCAACCGCTACCTCAACCTGCGCCGCCTGGTCGACACCAGCGCGTCGAAGGTCTGGTGCTTTGTCGGCGACGGTGAAATGGACGAACCCGAGTCGATCGGCGCACTGGGCGTGGCCGGCCGCGAACACCTCGACAACCTCATCTTCGTCGTCAACTGCAACCTGCAGCGGCTCGACGGGCCGGTGCGCGGCAACGGCAAGATCATTCAAGAGCTCGAGGCCGTGTTCCGCGGCGCTGGCTGGAACGTGATCAAGGTGATCTGGGGCTCGCGCTGGGACGCCCTGTTGGCCAAGGACGTCGATGGCGTCCTGCTCGACCGCATGAACACCACGGTCGACGGCGAGTACCAGAAGTTGGCCGTGGAATCGGGGGCCTACATCCGCGAGCACTTCTTCGGGCCCGATCCCCGCCTGCGCAAAATGGTCGAGGACCTGAGCGACGACGAGCTGCGAACACTCCCGCGCGGCGGGCACGACTACCACAAGCTCTACGCCGCCTACAAGCTGGCCACCGAGCAGAAGGGCGCCCCGACGGTCATTCTGGCCAAGACGATCAAGGGCTGGACGCTCGGCCCCGAGATCGAGGCGCGCAACGCCACGCATCAGATCAAGAAGATGACCAAGGCGCAGGTGCGTGCCTTGCGCGACCGGCTCTACATGACCGACGACATCCCCGATTCGGCGCTCGAGGGCGACCCGCCCTACATCCGGCCCGCCGAGGGCTCCGACGCCATGGAGTACCTGCGCGCCCGCGGCCGCGTCCTCGACGGCCCGTTGCCCGTGCGCGTGGTCCGGCCCACGCCGGCGCTGCGGCCCGACGCCAAGGTCTTCGAGGAGTTCGCCACCGGGTCGGGCAAGCAGGCAGTGTCGACCACCATGGGGTTCGCCCGCATGTTGCGCAACCTCGTACGCGACCCCTCGGTGGGCTCGCTGGTGGCGCCCATCGTGTCGGACGAGGCCCGGACCTTCGGACTCGAGCCGCTCATCGCCGAGACGAAGATTTACGCCCCCGAGGGCCAGCACTACATCCCGGTCGATGCCGACCTCCCGCTCAACTACGCGGAGAGCTCCTCGGGCCAGATGCTCGAAGAGGGCATCACCGAAGCGGGTGCGCTGGCCACCTTCATCGCCCTCTCCACCGCCTATGCCACCTGGGGCCAGCCCATGGTCCCCGTCTACCTCTTCTATTCCATGTTCGGCTTCCAACGGGTCGGCGACCTGGCCTGGGCGCTGGGTGACATGCGCGGCCGCGGCATCCTCGCCGGATGCACCGCCGGCCGCACGACCCTCATGGGCGAGGGCCTCCAACACGACGACGGGCAGTCACCCCTACTGGCCTCCACCAACCCCGCTGCCTTCGTCTACGACGCCTCCTTCGCCTACGAGGTGGCCGCCATCATGGAAGAGGCCGTAACCGACATGCTCGGCGCGGACCCGAAGGACCGCTTCTGGTACCTGACGCTCTACAACGAGACGTATGCCATGCCGGGGCTGCCCGAGGGCGCCGAGGGTGAGGCGGTGCGCAAGGGGATCATTGACGGCATCTACCGCTTCGCCCCGGCCCCCGAGGCGTTGGGCAAGGGCGCGCTGGCGGCGTCGCTGTGCTTCTCGGGGCCTCTGTGGCGCATCGCTGTGGACGCGCAGCGCATTCTGGCCGAGCGGTTCAACGTGGCCGCCGACACCTGGGCCGTCACGTCGTGGACGAACCTGCGCACCAACGCGCTCGAAGCCGAGCGCTGGAACCGGCTGCACCCCGAAGCCGAGGCCCGCACCCCCATCGTCACGTCCGCCCTCGGCGACGGGCCCGCCCCCGTCGTGGCCATCACCGACTACATGCGCGGCGTGCCCGATCAGATCTCGCGCTTCGTCGACCGGCCCTACCTGTCACTCGGGACCGACGGTTTCGGACGCTCCGACGCCCGCGAGGCGCTGCGGTCGTACTTCGAGGTCGACAGCGCCAACCTCGTCGTCGCGGTGCTGCAGCAGCTTGCCCTGGGCGGGAAGATCAAGTCCTCCGTGGTGAGCGAAGCCATCGCCGAGTTCGGCATCGACGCCGACGGCGCCGCCCCCTTCGTCGTCAACTGACGAGACCCGCTTACGAGCGGCCGCCTTCACGAGGGACGGCCGCCACCGGCCGTCGTCAGGCCAGCAGGTCCACGAAGGCGGCCAACATGTCCTCGGCGCCTTCTGGGACGGCAAGGACGAGCGTCCGCACGTCGGCCTCAATCGTGACCGACACGTCGAAGAAGGGACAGCACTCCTTCTCCCGTTGCGCCAGGGCCGCCGCTGCCGTCAAGTCGGCTTCCGAGTCACGCAGCACGAGGCGCACCGCCCGCCCGTCGACCTCCACCGAGGTGACCGACCACGCCACCAGGGAGCGCCATTCCTCGGCGCGCGACCCGAGCGCCGACGCGTCCAGGCTGCAGGCGATCGGAGTGGGGGCGGCCTCCGGTCTCCAGGCGGGCGGCATCGGGGCCGGGACCGGGGCAAAACCTGGGTCCATCGTCATTGGCGCCGGCTCGCCACGAGCGCGTCACGGGTGATCTCCATCTGCCCCAAGTGCTGGAAGAGCTCTCGCAGCAGGTGGAGCAGCACCGAGCCCTTGGTCTCGGTGTAGGGCACCGGATCGTCCGGATTGCGCCGCACGTTGACCGGGGAGTCCTCGGCGTGCATGCCCACCAGGTCCTCACGCAGGCGGCGGCGGGCCTGTTCGCCCCGCCGAAGCAGGCCGGCGACGTCGCCGCTGGCGGTGAACTCCGCGGCGCGGTCGCGCTGAATCGGGCGCTGCGCCACCGTGGCGCCGCCCCAGTACTCCATGACACCGAGACAGTGGGTCAGGATCACGTAGGCCGAGTTGACATCACGGAACGGGGGCCGGCGGTTGACCAGTTCGTCGCCCAGGTCCTCCACGATGGCGCACATCTCGTCCAGGGCGCGGTCGACGAACCACAGGTAGTCGGTGGCCGGCACGACGACGAGCGTCGCGCCCTCGTCGTCAGTGGGCGACCCAGGCATCCGGGTCGGTCACCATCTTTTGCACGTGGGGCGGGAGCTTGCCCGTGATCACGTCGGTCAGGGTGGTCTTCTCCAACACCGAGCGCAGGCTGGCCCGGACCGCGACCCACACCTGCTGCAGGTTCTCCGCCGCACCGTCGTAGCTGGTCGCCTCGGGCCGGTAGCCGCGCACCTCGGCCAGCGGACCGTCGAGGGCGCGGATCACGTCGGCCATGGTGATGGCGTCCGGGTCTCGCGCCAGCCGGTACCCGCCCTCGGCGCCCCGCTGACTGGCCACGACCCCCGCCCGGCGAAGATCCGCCAGGATCGCCCCCAAGAAGCGCGGCGGCAGGCCCTGCTCCCCCGCCAGGTACTCGGCCGTCTGGGGGGTCCCCGCCGCCGCCAGCGCGAGCAGGGCTCGGATGCCGTAGTCGACCTTGGCGGGGATGTGCATGGCGAGAGTCTGCCCGCGCCGCTGGCTCGCGGCCACTTCCGTTCCTGGCCGGCCGCCGTGTCAAGATCTTTCCCATGGCACGGACTGCGCTGCACATCACCGGCGACGACCAGGCGGACGCGCTCCTGAGTCGTGACCCACTGGCCCTGCTGATCGGCATGGTGCTGGACCAGCAGGTCCCGATTGAGAAGGCCTTCTCCTCCCCGGCCGACCTCCTGGAGCGCCTCGGCGGCAAGGGGCCGCTCAATGCCGCCACCATCGCCGCCATGGACCCCGAGGAGCTGGGCGACATCTTCCGGGAGCGGCCGGCGCTCCACCGCTACCCCGGCTCCATGGCCGGCCGGGTCCAGGCCGTCTGCCAGGTCATCGCCGACGAGTACGACAATTTGGCCGACAACATCTGGAAGGGCGTCCAGAGCGGTGACGAGCTGATGGACCGGCTGCGCACCCTGCCGGGCTTCGGTGAGCAGAAGGCCAAGATCTTCGCCGCGCTGCTCGGCAAGCAGCTGGGCGTCTGCCCCGAGGGCTGGCGCAAGGTCACCACCCCCTACGGCAAGGAGGGCAGCTGGCTGTCAGTGGCCGACATCACCGACCCCGAGAGCCTGCTCAAGGTCAGGGCGACCAAGAAGGCGATGAAGGCCAAAGCCAAGGCCAAGGCACAAGCCGAGGCGTGACTGCGGGGCACGACCTCTCGACGCGCCGCCTCTACCTCTGCACGCCCGACCGACCGGACCTGGCCGCCTTCATCGCCGACTGCATCGCCGGCGGGGTGGACGTGGTCCAGCTCCGCGACAAGGAGCTCGAGGCCAGACCGCTGCTGGCCCGGGCCGCCGTGGCGGCAGCCGTCTGCCGGGAGCACGGTGTGCCCTTCATCCTCAACGACCGGCCTGACCTGGCGCTCGAGGTCGGGGCGGACGGCGTCCACGTGGGGCAGGACGATGCACCGGTCGCGTTGGCGAGACGGATCATGGGACCCGACGCCATCATCGGCCTGTCGACCCACGGCCCGGCCGACCTCGAAGGAGCAGCGGCGGAGGACGTCACCTACATTTCGGCGGGGCCCGTGGAGGCCACACCGACCAAGCCCGGCCGTCCAGGGACCGGGCTGGGGTACGTCACTCAGGCCAGCGCACTATCCAATGTTCCTGTTTTCGTGACAGGCGGAGTGACCCCCGAGACGATCCCCGCCCTGACGAATGCCGGTGTCCGTCACTTTGTCGTTGTTCGCTATCTGACCCTCGCCAGCGATGCCAGGGGTGCCGCCCGGGCTCTCCGTCAGGCGATTGATCGAGCGTCGAGTAGCGAGCCGTCTCCGGCGTGACCTCGTCGGCGCCTGTGCCGCCGGCGGCGGCATCCGCCTCCTGGTCGTAGGGCTGCCCAGGCAGCGCTCCGTCCGTAGAGGCGTCCATCGACACGTTGAATTTCGTTCCACCCCAACCCGACACGCCCTAGTCATCGGCCCGGCCCCGGGGGGCCCTTGAGCACGCAACGGCCGGGACCCCGCCCAACGGGGCGATTGTTGACCGTCCGTTGTCCAAGCTCGTCCGGGTTCGTGGACAGCACGGGCGGTCGGCGCACCGCCGCACCAAACGGCCCTTGTGGGCGCTCGATTTCTAGTGCCGACGCTCCAGCCAGCCGACCAGAATGGCGATGACCCGGGGGTCGGCCCGGAGCCAGTGACCGGCGCCCAGCACGGTGTGCAGCTCCGAGGGGCCCGTGGCGGCGTCGGCCAGGGCCCGGGCGTCGGACACCGGGACGTCGGGGTCGTCCGAGCCGTGGACCATCAGCAGGGGCCGCCCCTTCAACAGCGCAGCGTCCTCGGCCGGGTGCAGCACGGTGAGCTCCTTGGCCCAGGCGT
>DATCEZ010000117.1:0-6228 GCA_036509775.1 Acidimicrobiales bacterium | reverse complement strand
CCCGGCGGCCACGATCGTCTCGAAGGCCGTGCCCTCGGCGCCACCGCGTCGCATGGCGGTGTCGAGCTCCAGGGCGAAGTGCTCTTCGGTGACGCCTTGGCTCATCAGTGGCAGCACCTCGAACAGTGCGGCGTCCGCAATGGCCGCAGCACGCTCCATGCGGGCGAGCTCGGCCGCGTCCTTGCGCTCGCGGAGCGCCTCGACGGCGTTGGCGGTGGGGACGAGCTTGTCGCCGCTCAGGACGTCGGCCCAGCCGCGCTGCCCACTCCAGGTGATGTTGCCCGCCTCGAGCCCGATGCGGGCGCCTTTGGCGCCCTCGAGCGCGGCGCGCGCGGCATCCCGTTGCTGCGTGCCCGACCCGATAGAGATCTCGACCTCGGGGGCGCCGGCCCGCTCCAACTGCTCGGCCGACTGGGTGCGGTACCGGCCGTCGGTCGTCAACACGCTGAGGTCCCGGGTCACGACCAGCACTGCCGCCGAGCCCGTGAAGCCGGCGAGGTAGCGGACGTTCGGGAGCGTCGTGACGATGAGCGCGTCAATTTCGTGCTCGTCGAACGCGGCGCGCAGGCGGTCGAGGCGACCGGTCACGACGATCGGCGGCAGCGGGGTGGTGGCGGGCGAGTACGGGTTGGCGCGGGCGGTGGTCGTCATGGGACTCATGCTCCCTTCAGGAGTGCGGCGGCGGCATCGATGGCGAGCTCGTAGCCGAGCCCGCCGAAGCCAGCGATGACCCCCGACGCCACAGGTGCCAGCACCGATGTGTGCCGGAACGGCTCTCTGGCGGCGGGGTTGGAGAGGTGCAGCTCGACGACGGGTCCCTCGAAGGCCGCCACCGCGTCGTGCAGCGACCACGACGTGTGGCTGAGCGCGCCGGCGTTGATCACCAGGGCGGCGGCACGGCCGCGTGCGGCGTGGACGGCTTCGACGAGGTCGCCCTCGTGATTCGACTGCAGGTGCTCGAGCTCCAGGCCGTGGTGCGCAGCCGCGGTCTCCGCCCGGGCGACGTGGGTTGCCAGCGTGTCGGTCCCGTAGACGGCCGGCTCCCGCTCCCCGAGCAGGTTCAGGTTGGGCCCCGAAAGGAGAAGGACGAGGCTCATGCGAGGGCACCCATGTCAGCCAGGGTAGCGACCACGTCGGGAAGCGCCACGCCACGAACCGTCTCGACGCCGTCGGGGCCGTCCAGCACGAACGTCAGGTCCTGCTGCGCCTTCTTGTCCCGACCCATGAACGCGACGAGCTCGGCCGCCTCGGCGCCCGGCGGGAGATCGGTCGGCAGATCGAAGCTGCCGATGACCTTGCGGTGCTCGGCGACCCGATCCGCGCCGATGCGCCCCAGTCGTTCCGCCAACAATGCTGCGAAGAGGATCCCGATGGCGACCGCCTCACCGTGGCGCAGATCCCAGTCGGGGTGATCGGCCTGGCCCGCTCCCTCGAGCGCGTGGGCCAGGGTGTGGCCGTAGTTGAGGATCATGCGCCGGCCACCCTCGCGCTCGTCCTCGGCGACGACGGCCGCCTTGATACCGGCACAGCGGGCCACCTGTTCCTCAATGGGCTGGTCCGCCGTCGGCGCATCACCCAGGAAGGCGTACTTGGCGATTTCCCCCCGACCGCAGGCCCATTCGCGGGGCGGGAGGGACGAGAGGGTCTCGGTGTCGCAGAGCACCGCGTTCGGTTGCCAGAACGCGCCCACCAGGTTTTTGCCCTCGGGCAGGTTGACGCCGGTCTTGCCGCCGATGGCGGCGTCCACCTGCGCCAGCAGCGAGGTCGCCACGTTCAGGTACGCCGTGCCCCGGTGATAGGTGGCGGCCGCGAAGCCCGCCACGTCAGTCACGATGCCGCCGCCGACGGCGACCACCACATCGGCCCGCGAGAGGCCAGCGTTGGCGAAGAAGCGGGCGAGATGTTCGATGGTGGCGAGCGTCTTGGCCTCTTCGCCGTCAGGGATGAGGCACACCCGGGAGGGCACGCCGGTGTCGAGCCCCTCCACCCAGCCGGCGTCCTGGATCGACTGCTGCGTCACGATCACGGCCGCTTTGGCGGTGGGCGGCACGAAGCGGGCCACCTCGTGGCGGGCCCCGGGGCCGACGAGCACCGGGTAGGAGCGGTCGGCCAGGTCGACGGAGAGGGCATGCATCGCTCGATCCTCTCTACCGGGTCTGCTCGGGACGCGTGTCGGCGGTGGCATCCCAGGCACTGATGATGCGGTCGGCGACGGTGACCGCAGTGAGCTCATCGACATTGAGCACCACATCCGCCAACTCGGCGTAGAGCGGCGCGCGCACAGCGTCGAGGCGTACCACGGCCTCCGCCGGGTCGTCGCCGAGCAAGGGGCGGCCGACGCCATCTCCCACGCGGGCGGCCAAGGTCTCAGGGCGTGCCCGGAGCCAGACGACGATGCCGCTCGAGGCGATGAGCCGGCGGTTGTCCTCGCTGAGCACAGCGCCCCCGGCGACGGAGACGATCGAGGGAGACGGATCGGCGCAGGCCTCGGCGAGGACCGTTGCCTCGGCTCGACGGAAGGCCGCCTCACCGTCTCGGGCGAACAACTCGGGCACCGTGAGCCCGGTCGCCGCCTCGACGTCCGCGTCCGAATCCCGGTAGGCCCATCCGAGACGCTCGGCCAGGAGGTGGCCCGTCGTGGTCTTGCCGGCGCCCATCATCCCGACGAGCAGGATGCGGGGGGTCATCCGGTGGCGCTGTCCGAACCCGCGCTCGCGCTGCCCACGGCGGACGACGGCGTCGTGCCGAGCGAGGCCAGGTAGCCGTCGCGGTTGCGCACGACCTCGGCCAAGGAGTCACCCCCGAACTTGCGGAGCGCCTCGGTGGCCAGCACGAGCGCGGTCATCGACTCGGCTACCACCCCCATGGCCGGCACGGCGGTGACGTCGGTGCGCTCCCGGAAACTCACCGTCGACTCCTTGGTCACGACGTCGACCGTCTGGAGCACAGGCTTGTTCAAGGTGGCGAGCGGCTTCATCGCCACCCGGGCCACCAGCAGCGCGCCGTTGGAGATGCCGCCCTCGATCCCGCCGGCCCTGTCCGTGGGACGGACGTAGCCCTTGGCTTCGTCGTAGTGGATGGCATCGTGCGCGTCGGACCCCCGGCGCGCCGCGTTCTCCCACCCGTCGCCGATCTCCACCGCCTTGACGGCCTGGATCGACATCAGGGCTTGCGCCAGGTTGGCGTCGAGCTTGCGATCCCAGTGCACGTGGCTGCCGAGGCCGACGGGGACGCCGTAGGCCAGGACCTCGGCCACGCCACCCAACGAGTCGCCAACCTTGGCCGCGGCCTTCACCGCGGCGATCATCGCCTCCTCCGCCTGTGCGTCGAAGCAGCGGACGGCGCTGGCGTCGATGGTGTCGAGGTCGCCGGGCCCGGGTCGCGTTGCATCCGGACTGGTGGTGGCCTCGCCCAGGGCCACGATGTGGCTGACGATGGAGACCCCTAGGTGGGTCAGGAGCAGCTTGGCCAACGTCCCGGCGGCCACGCGGGCGGCCGTCTCCCGGGCCGAGGCCCGTTCCAAGACGTCGCGGGCGTCCTCGAAGCCGTACTTGAGCATGCCCGGCAGGTCGGCATGACCGGGGCGGGGTTGCGTCAGCACCTTGGAGGGGGCGCCGGGCTCGGGGGACATCTCCTCCGTCCACTTCGGCCATTCCGTGTTGGCGATCTCAATGGCCACGGGCGACCCCAAGGTGCGCCCGTGGCGAATACCGCCCACCAGGGAGATCTCGTCAGCCTCGAAGCGCATGCGCGGGCCACGGCCGTAGCCGAGCCGGCGACGGGCCAGCTCGTGGCCGATGTCGGAGGCCTCCACGGGCAGCCCGGCGGGCAACCCCTCGACGATCACGACCAGGGCGCGACCGTGCGATTCTCCGGCGGTCAGAAAGCGCAGCACACAGCAACGCTACCGGACGGCCAACGCCGTCTTGGAGCCTCGGGGACCACGTCCCCGCTCGGAGGACCTACTCGTAGAAGGGGTTGTCGCCCCCGGCGTGGTCCGTGACATCGAGCACGCGCGTGAGCTCGGGCACCTCTTCGAGCAGTGTCGTCTCAATCCCCTGTCGGAGCGTCATCTGCGACATGGCACAGCCCTGGCACCCGCCCGAGAGGCGCAGGTAGGCGCTGCCGTCCTCGTCATTGAGGGCAACCAGGTCGGCCCGTCCGCCGTGACTGGCAATGGACGGGTTGACTGCCTGTTCGAGGACGGCGACCACCCGCAGGGCCAGTGGGCTGGTGATGCCCTTGGCCAGGATTTCGGGCGGGACGCTCGGTGAGGCTTCCTCCGGTGTCGGCGTGTTCGGGTTCACCAGCACGAGACCACCGCCGTCGGCCTCGGACCACTCGAGCCGGGCACCCCGGAGGCGGTCGATGCTGTCGGAGGGGATGACGATCTCGAGCTCGTCCTGCGCGTGGCGGGCGTCCCCCTCGTCGGCGTCGGAGACGGCCTGGAAGTAGAGGTCGTAGATGAAGGACGCTTCCTGCACCCCTCGCACCTCGAGCCACAAGGCCAGGCTGGCCGGGTCCGGCTCCTGTGCGATGGCGTCCTGCACGATCTTGTGTGCCTCGGGGGTGAGCGTGACGACGGGGGTTGTCGTCTGGAGATCTTCGGTGGTCGTGGCCATGAGAGCAGTCTACGGCGTGCTGTCGGGCGGACGGCCCCTCCCCTCCTCGGGGGTCGAAACGGCGCATCGGGATCGTGCGCGCACGCTGTAACGTGCCTGGCCGTGGCCACGACACCGACCGACGCGCACGAATGGATCAGCTTCGAGGACGACGAGGAGGAGCGGACGTGGGTCTTCGACGCCACGTTCCTGACCAGCAACTGGACCTGCATTTTCGGCAACGGCTGCCAGGGCGTCCTCACCGGTCCCGCGCCTGAGCTCGTCCAGGGCTGCTGCAGCTACGGCGCCCACCTCGTCAACAAGAAGGACGCCCGCCGGGTCGAGAAGGCGGCCGCCACGCTGACGCCGGACGAGTGGGAGAACCACGGCACCAAGAAGAGCGTGATCCACGAGAACAAGACCGGCGAGACGGTCACCCGGCTGGTCGACGATGCCTGCATCTTCCTGAACAAGCCCGATTTCCAGGGCGGTGTCGGGTGCGCCTTCCACATTGCGGCCATGAAGCGGGGCGTCGACCACATGACGCTGAAGCCCGAAGTGTGCTGGCAGCTCCCGCTGCGTCGTGAGGACGCGGTCGACGACGACGAAGGGCACGTGACCTCGGTCATCCGGCAATGGGACCGGAGGCACTGGGGCAAGGGTGGCCGCGAGTTCCACTGGTGGTGCACAGAGTCACCCGAGGCGTTCATCGGGACGAAGCCCGTCTACAAGGAGATGCAGCCCGAGCTCACCAAGATGGTCGGAGCCAAGGCCTACGACCACTTCGTGGAACTGGTCGAGGAGCGAGACCGGTTCCGGACCAAGGGCGTGGCGCTCCCCCATCCGGCCGTACGGAGCCGTGGGGGCGACGGGGCGACCGACTAGTCCTTCAGCGGGTCGTCGTCGGCGACGGCACTGGTCGGCATGGAGCCGAGGATGCGGTCGTACTTGTCCTCTTCGGCCAGGCACCAGGACGCGTGAACGTCGTCGGGCTCTGCCCCACACTCAGCACATCGCCCCGTCGACTCCGTCGACGACCGCTTCAGACTGCGCGCTTCCTCGAAGCGCCGATGGCGTCCCTTTTTCACGAGAACTCCTTCTCACACCCGGACGACAAGGTCGCGTCCGCCCCCTTACGGTCGGACCGTACGGGCCACGTCGACCGTCGAGTCATTGTAGTGGTTTCGGGCGGGTGGCCTGCCGGGGAGCAGGTCAAGGTGGGTGGAGGGCGCCGGGACCGGGCCCGACCAGCCGCCTCCCGGCCGCCGGATCACCAAGGGTGACGAGGTGGCTCGGCGTCGGGCGCAACCTCTACGCTGATCGCAATGCCCGGGTTCGACCCACAGGAGATGGTGGCCCGGTTCCGGGCCCGCGCCGAGGCCGTGCGGACGCGCGGGATGCCACCAATTGAGGGCCCCGAACGGCAGCGCTTCCGCGAGCAGGCGCAGCAGGACTTCGCCGACTACGCCATGATCGGCGACGCCGAGGCCGAGCTGGCGGACGGGGTCCTCACCTTGCGCATCGACCTGCGACCGCCGGCAGAGCGCGGCGGAGACGCCTCGGGCTGAGCGGGGCCCGCCGGCGTGGTCGCCTGTCCGCTCGGTCAGCTTGGCCGCTCGGTCAGCTT
>DATCEZ010000116.1:0-8127 GCA_036509775.1 Acidimicrobiales bacterium | reverse complement strand
CCACTCGTCCCCCTCGCGGATGGCGGTGGTCTGAATGGAGCGCGGGTCCGAGCCGGCGTTCTCGGGCTCGGTCATGGAGAAGCCCGACTGCATGGTCCCCTCAATGAGCGGCAGCAGCCACTTCTGCTTCTGCTCCTCGGTCCCGTACTTGACCAGGATGGTCTGGTTGCCCGAGTTGGGTGCCACCACGCCGAAGAGCGACGCCGCCCCGATGGCGTAGGCGAGGATCTCGTTCATGTAGGCGTGGGCCATGAAGTCGATGCCCATGCCGCCGTACTCGGGTGGCAGGTGGGGCGCCCAGAGCCCCTCGGCTTTGACCTTCGCCTGGATCTCGGCGCGCAGCGCCTTGGCCTCGGCCCGTTCAGCGTCGGTCACGTCGCGGCCCCGTGCGTGCCAGAGCACGGACTCGTTGGGCAGGATCTTCTCGTTGACTATGCGGGCCGTGCGCAGCCGGATGTCGTTGATGTCGTCGCTGAGTCCGGCAATGGGTGTGACGTTGATGGGCATGAGCCGACCCCCCTGGTCGTCGAGTGTTCGCTTCGAACCTTACGTTGAGCCGCCGGCGCGCTTGGTCCGGGCGACCCAGCGCCCGATCAACGCCCGCTCGTAACGCCCGTGACCGACGAAGCTCACCGCCCAGCGGGTCAGCGCGCCGAACCGGTTCTTGAATCCGGTGAGGAAGGTGATGTGCACGACGAGCCACAGCAGCCAGCCGGGGAAGCCGCCGACCTTCACCGGCCCGATCTTGGCGACAGCGGTGAACCGTGAGATTACGGCCAGTGTCCCGAGGTCGCGGTACTTGAACGGCTTGGTCGGCTTGCCCTCCAGGCGGCGCACGATGGAGTGGGCGGCATGCGCTCCCGATTGGATCGCCACCTCGGCGACTCCCGGAAGGTCGCCGTGCGACATCAGATCACCCACCACGAAGACTTCGGGGTGGGTGGGGAGCGAGCAGTCGGGGCTGACGACGACCTGGCCCGCCTTGTTGGTCTCCGCCCCGGCGGCGGTGGCGAGGGTGGCCCCCAAACCGGCCGCGCGCGTCCCGGCGGCCCACACCTTGGTGGCGGCGGGTATCCACTCGGTCGAGCCGTCGTGCTTGGTGATTTCGACGCCCTTGTCGTCCAGGTCGGTCACCAATGCGTTGAGGTGGATCTCAGCGCCCATGCGGGTGAGGTCACGCTCCGTCATGCGCGCCAGGTAGGTGCCCATCGACCGGTTGAGGCCGTCGGTGCCCTCCACCACCACCACGCGGGTGTCGACGGGATCGATCATGCGGTAGTTGCGTCGGAGCGCCCGCCGGGAGAGCTCGCGCAGTTGCCCCGCCATCTCGACCCCGGTCGGGCCGCCGCCGATCACCACGAACGTCATGAGCCGGCGTCGCTCGTCGGGGTCCTTCTCGGCCTCGGCCAACTCGAAGGCGCCGAAGATGTTGCCCCGGAGCGCCAGGGCGTCGTCGAGCGTCTTCATGGCGCACGAGTTGGCGCGGAACTCGTCGTGACCGAAGTAGGAGCTCGAGGCTCCGCACGCGACGATCAGGCTGTCGTAGCCGACGGTGATCTGTTTGCCGAACTCGTCGACGTGGACCTCACGGGACTGGAGGTCGATGTCCTCCACCTCGCCCAAAATCACCCGGAGTGACGGATAGTTGCGGAAGACATCGCGGATGGCGGGAGCGATCTGTCCCTCCGAGAGGATCCCGGTCGCAACCTGGTAGAGCAGGGGTTGGAAGAGGTGATGGTTCGTCCGGTCGATGAGGGTGATCCGTACCGGCGCCCGCTTGAGGGAGCGGGCGGCGAAGAGGCCGCCGAACCCCGAACCGACGATCACCACATGGTGGAGGCCCTCGTCGACCGGCGTCGCTCTCACAGCAGCCGGTCCACGACGATCTGGACATAGTGCGCCAACGGCATGCCCTTCACCTCCTCGAAGGTGAACCAGCCGACGGCATCGGTCGTGCCGCCGACCTCGGGTCGCAGGGTGCCTGACCACGAGTCCACCCGATAGATGATGCGCACGGTATGGAGGTTCGTGCCGTCGGGGATCGTCCGCACGTCCGAGAGCACGTCGAGCAGCGGCCCGATGGTGACCTTCAGCCCCGATTCCTCTTCCATCTCCCTGGTCAGCGAGTCGGTGGGGCCTTCGCCATGGTGCACGCCGCCCCCGGGCAGGAACCAGCGGCCCTGCAGCGTGATGGCGGGGGAGGCCCGGGCCAGCAGCAGCCGGTCCTCGTCGTCCCGGCAGACGCCGTACACGGCGATGCGCTGGCGTCTTCTCTCCCCGGGCACTCCCGAAATGGTGGTCCCGAATGGCTCCACCCGCCAACTCCCCGGGAAAGTACCCTGGCCGCGGCCTTCGCGGGCCAAATCGAAAGGGGTGCACCCGTGGACACCGCGGCCGAGCTCGAGGCCATCCGTCGCTTGAAGTACGCCTATTTCCGGACGCTCGACCTGAAGCAGTTCGACGACCTGGGGGCCCTGCTGACCGAGGACGTCACCGCAGGTTACGAGGACGGCAAGACCGTGCTCGAAGGCCGGACCGCCATCGTCACCTGGCTCGGCGAGGTCCTGGGTGACCGCGGCATGGTGACCGAGCACCACGGCCATCACCCTGAGATCACCTTCACCTCGGACACGACAGCGGACGGCACCTGGTACCTGCAGGACCGGGTGATCATTCCGGCGGCCGACCTCGAGATCGCCGGGACGGCGTTCTACGCCGACCGCTACCGAAAGACGGACGAGGGCTGGCGCATCGCACACACGGGCTATACCCGCGTCTTCGAGGAGCACCGCACCCACTCCACATTGGAGGTGCGCTCGTTCAGGTCCCGCTTCGACGAACCGGGCTGAAGCGCCCGGCTCCGGGTCAGGGCCTGGTCTCGGGGCTCAGCGTGAAACCGGGATCGAACAGGGTGGTGGGCTCGAGCACTTTCTCAATGGCCTCCACGAAGTCGGGCTCGAGCACGACGTCGAGCGCCTTGACGTTCTCAGCGATCTGCTCGGGCCGGCTGGCGCCGACGATGGCGCTGCTCACGTTCTGGTTGCGGAGCACCCAGGCCAGCGCGACCGAGGCCGGGGTGTAGCCCGCCTCGCGGCACAGCTCGGCGTAGGCCTGCACCGGCTCGAGGACCTCGTCGCGCAGGAGCCAGCTCATTTCGCCGCCCTCGGGGCCGGTGGCCCGGGAGCCGGCCGGCGGGCCGGACTGGCCCGGGAGGTACTTGCCGGTCAGGACGCCCTGGGCCAGCGGGGACCACACAATCTGGCCCACGCCCTCCTTCTCCGACAACGGGACGACCTCGGCCTCAATGACCCGCCAGATGAGCGAGTACTGCGGCTGGTTGGAGATGATGCGGTCGAAGCCCATTTCGTCGGCCAGCCGGAGCGCGTCGCCGATCTGCTCGGCGGTCCACTCGGAGACCCCGATGTAGTGGACCTTGCCCTGGCGCACCAGGTCGTCGAAGGCCCGCAGCGTCTCCTCAAGCGGGGTGGCGTAGTCGTAGCGGTGGGCTTGGAGGAGGTCGACGTGGTCGGTCTGCAGCCGCCCCAGCGAGGAGTGGAGGGACTCAATGATGTGCTTGCGCGAGAGCCCGCGGTCGTTCGGATTGGGCCCGGTGGGCCAGTAGACCTTGGTGAAGATCTCCACCGACTCACGCCGCACGTGCTTGAGCGCCCGGCCCAGCACCGATTCGGCCGCCCCCATGGCGTAGACGTCGGCCGTGTCGAAGGTCGTGATGCCGACGTCGAGCGCCGCTTTCACGCACGCGGCCGCCGCATCCTCCTCAATCTGGCTGCCATGGGTGATCCAGTTGCCGTACGAGAGGGCGGAGACGAGCATGCCCGAGCGTCCAAGGTGTCGGTAGTCCATGGCACGGGAGCGTACCCGGGTGCTCGTACGCTCGTGGAGTGGCCGGAGAGGAGTCGCTGCACGTGCACCGGGGACTGGACCTGCCACTGTCGGAGATCTCGTGGCGGGCGACGACGTCGGGCGGCCCCGGCGGCCAGCACGCCAACCGGACGCTGAGCCGGGTGGAGGTCCAGTTCGATGTCAACGCCTCCCAGACGCTCGGTCCGCGCCAGCGGGCCCGCCTGCTCGAACGGGTGGGACCGGTCGTGCGGGCCAGCGCGTCGGACTCGCGCTCGCAGGCGCGCAATCGCGAGCAGGCCCTGCAGCGACTGGCCACCAAAATCGACGCCGGTCTGCGCGTCCAGCCGGCCCGGGCGCCGACGCGACCCACGAAGGGCTCGCAGGTGCGCAGGGTCGACGCCAAGCGACGGCGTTCCCAAACGAAGAAGCGGCGTCGTCCACCGGGGGAGGACGACTGAGACGACTGGAGGCGGACCCTCAGTCGGTGAAGCTGAAGCCCGCCAGGGCCGGCCCGAGCCCGTCGTCGAGCTTGGCCAGCAATTCCTCGTCCTCGTCGGCCCGGGGACCCCGTAGCGCCGTCAGAGCGGCGTAGCCCTGGGCCACCAGCGTGGCGTCCTCGGCACCGGAGTCGGCCAGGCCGAGATCACCCGAGTGCGGGAAGGGTGACCCCACCGTGAGGACGATCTCACCCTTCTCGTCGGGCTCGCCCTCCATGACCGAGCGCGCCGCCTCGGCGGCGGCCGGCCCCTCGATCTCCTCGACGTTGGGGGCCTCCCAGCGGTTGTCGCCCCGGGCGGACTTGATGAGGCCGGCGCCGCTCACCCGGGCCCAGCGCAGGCCACGGACCTCGGCCAGGGGGAGGTGGGGCACGTTGAGGTTGAGGACCGTGCGCACTGGCGCACTGACAAGCAGCGGAATGAGGGCGACGGCCAGGTTGGCCGCCGCTTCCCACGGGTTGGGCCCGTCGCCCGCCCGCTGCGAAACGGCGAGGGCACTGATGCCGAGCTGGCTGGCGGTCAGCGCGGCGCCGACCGTCCCGGAGTGCAAGACGGAGCGTCCGACGTTGACGCCATCGTTGATGCCCGAGAGCACGAGGTCGGGCTTGGGGCCCACGGCTCCGAGCGCGCCGGCAATGACCGAGAGAGCGGGGGAGGCATCGAGGCCGTAGGCCTCCACGCTCTCGGCGCCCTCGACATAGGCGCGCTGGTAAGGGATGGTCGTGTGATCGGCCACCGAGCCCACGGCGGCGCCGGCACCGCTGTAGTTGGAACTGGGGGCCACGACGATGATCTCGTGGGCCGGGTCCCCGCCTGCCTGCTCGGCCCAGGCGGCCAGCGCCCGGGTGAGCGCTGCCAGCCCGGGAGCGCTCACGCCGTCGTCGTTGGTGACGAGAATCCTCACGGTTTGCTCACCCTACCGCCGGCGCCGGGACGGGTCCGGGCCGGCCCATCCCCTGTTCGGGCCGTTGTCACCGGGGCGTCACATCGGCAGGCATCCGCCCCTCACCCACGCCGAGGCCCTGGTCTGCTTCAATTCAGTCGCCATGCCCGCCTCGTCGCCCAGGATCTCCATCGCCTCGCCGACCGGGCAGCAGTGGCGGATAGGCCACGGGCGCCAGGAGGTCGTCGTCTGCGAGGTGGGTGCCACCCTGCGGGCCTACTCCGTCGGCCCGACCACGGTGCTCGACGGTTTCGGGGCCGACGAGTGGTCCCACTCGGGCCGGGGCCAGGTGCTCGCCCCGTGGCCCAACCGCCTGGCCGACGGCCGCTTCGAGTTCAACGGCGTGCGGGCCCAGGCCGCCCTGGACGAGCCCGAGCGCCGCAACGCCATTCACGGCCTGGTCCGCTGGATGCCCTGGACCCTCCAGACCCGGCATCAGAATCAGCTCTCCCTGCGCCTGCAGCTCCACCCGTCGCCCGGCTACCCCTTCTCGCTCCTGCTCGAGATTGAGTACCACCTGGGCCGTGAGGGCCTGACCGTGACGACGCGGGCGCAGTCGTTGGAGGAGGGTGAGATCCCCTTCGGCATCGGCTTCCATCCGTACCTCGCACCGGGTGCAGAGACGGTCGACGGTGCCATCCTGCATGTGCCGGCGCGCCACACGCTCGACCTCGACGACCGCGGCCTCCCGACGGGAGCGCTGTCGCCCGTGGAGGGCACGGACCGAGACTTCTCCACGGCGCGCTTCGTCGGCCCCGCGGTGCTCGACACCGCCTACACCACGCTCGAACGCGACGCCGACGGACTGGCCCGGGTCACGCTGGACGCGCCCGGAGGCGTCGGCGGCGCTGCCCTGTGGGTCGATGCCGCCTACCCCTATCTCATGGTGTACACGGGTGACACGTTGGGCGAGGTCCAGCGCCGCCGCCGGGGCGTCGCCGTTGAGCCCATGACCTGTCCGCCCAATGCGCTGCGTACCGGCACCGACGTGATCGTGCTGCAGCCGGGGCACGAGTGGACGGCGCGCTGGGGGATTGAGCCCCGGTGACCGCGGCCGGATGACTGGGGCACGGTGAGCGGTCCTCCGCTGGAGGGACAGGTCGTCGCCGTCACTGGCTCGTCCAGCGGCATCGGCGCGGCCACGGCCAGCGCGTTCGCTGCCGACGGTGCCGCTGTCCTGATCAACTCGGCGCGCTCGGTCACCGAAGGCGAGGCGGTCGCCGCCTCGCTGCCCGATGCGCTCTATGTCCAG
Source organism: Acidimicrobiales bacterium (assembly GCA_036509775.1). Classification (GTDB taxonomy): domain Bacteria; phylum Actinomycetota; class Acidimicrobiia; order Acidimicrobiales; family RAAP-2; genus Bog-473. The sequence continues at coordinate 1,571 of DATCEZ010000116.1, read as the reverse complement.
GGCGACATCACGGATCCGGAGGTCCCCGAGCGGCTGGTGGCCGCTGCACTCGACCGCTGGGGCCGTCTCGACACGCTCGTGAACAATGCCGGGACCACCGCGGTGATTCCGCACCACGACGTCGCGGCGGCCACCGTCGACGTGTGGCGCCGCATCTTCGAGGTCAACGTGTTCGGGACGTGGGCCATGACCGTCGCCGCCCTGCCCGCGCTGCGGGCGGCCCACGGTTCGGTGGTCAACGTGGCGTCGGTGGCCGGCGTGCGGCCGACCGGCTCGTCCATTCCTTACGCGGCCAGCAAGGCGGCCCTGAACCACATGACCGTGCTGCTGGCCAAAGTGGTCGGGCCCGAAGTGCGGGTCAACGCGGTCGCTCCCGGATTGATCGACACGCCCTGGACGGCGGACTGGGACGTGGTGCGCGAGGTGGTGAGCCAGGTCGCGCCGCTGAAGCGCTCGGGCCAGCCGGAGGACGTGGCCGAGGTCATCCTCTCGCTCGCCCGCGCCGGCTACGTGACCGGACAGGTCGTGGTGATCGACGGCGGCCTCTCCCTGGCCACCTGACCCGTCTCAGCCGGGAGGCGTGACGACCCAGCGCAGGGCGGTGGACACGCCTCGCATGAGGGGTGTTACGGCGACGGTGTCGACCAGCAGATCGAGCGGGCCGGCGAAGGAGAGACCGAGTTCGCGGCGCGCCCACCCGGGGAGGACGCCGACAGCGGCCGCCACGACCAGCGAGTAGACCGCCCGCTCGCCGGGGCGCTGGGCCACGCCCCGCAGTAACCAGTCGCGAGCGGCCTTGGCTTGTGGGCCGGCATAGAGCGTGGGCCGCATGCGCAGGAAATAGCTCTCCGCCTCGGCGCTCGAGCGTGGGGCCCATTCCGCCCCGAGAGCCAGGGCCACCGGAGCGACCTCCTCGTAGTACTGGTCGCATTCCTCGGGTGTCAGCGGTTGGCTCCCGTAGCGTTGCGACGAGGCCAGGAAGCTGGCGACTTCGGCCACATGAATGAAGGTCACCAGCTCGGGATCATCCGCCGAGTAGGGCCGCCCGTCCGGGGCGATGCCCTTGACGCGACGATGCACGCGGTGGACCTGGTCGATGGCTGTGGCCGCCTCGGTGACGGTGCCGAAGGTCGTGGTGCCGACGAAGGACGCGGTCCGCCGCAGCCGACCCAGAGGGTCCTCCTGGTAGCTGGAGTGTTCCGCCACCCCCGCCATGGCGAGCGGGTGCAGTGTCTGCAGCAGCAAGGCACTCACCCCGCCGATCAGCATGGCCGGCAGGTCGCCGTGGACCCTGCGCGCCATGCCGCCGGGTGGCGAGAACGCGTCGTCGGGGTCGGTGGCGATCGGCGGCCGTTCGCCCCGGATGCCAATGGCGCGGCGGACGGTGCGGGCCATGTCTCCCCGGGCCGGTGCCGCCAGGCCGCCGACCAGGCGGAGAGGGGCGGCGGCGACGGAGCCGCCCAACGCGGCCGCGCGCTCCACCGGATTCATTGACGCCACAGCCAAGCTTGGCATGCCGTCGTGGCAGAGTGCAGCCCATGCGTTTCGTCGTCGTGGGAGCCGGTGCCATC
>DATCEZ010000115.1:0-3213 GCA_036509775.1 Acidimicrobiales bacterium | reverse complement strand
CGAGAAGCCGAGCGCGGTCTGGGTGAGGTCGTTGGTGCCGAAGCTGAAGAAGTCGGCGAAGCGGGCGATGCGGTCGGCCACGAAGCACGCCCGCGGCAGCTCGATCATCGTCCCGACGGTGTAGTCCTCGCCGATCGTCAGCCCCTCCTCGTCGCCGACACGGGTCACGAGCTGGCGCATGATGTCGAGCTCGTGCTCGTAGTTGACGAGCGGGATCATGATCTCCGGGTGCGGCGACTCAGCGGCGGCCTTAGCGGCGCGCAGGATCGCGTGGACCTGCATCTCGTAGATCTCGGGATACAGGATCCCCAGCCGGACGCCGCGGGTGCCGAGCATCGGGTTCTCCTCGGAGATCTCGTGCACGCGTTCGAGCAGCCGCTCGAGCCGGGGCAGCTCGTTGGAGTCCTCGTTGCGGGCGCGCTCGATGCTCGTCGCCAGATCCTCGGCGTTGGGGAGGAACTCGTGCAGCGGGGGGTCGAGCAGCCGCACCGTCACCGGCAGGCCGGCCATCGCGTCGAACAGGCCCTCGAAGTCGGCCTGCTGCAAGGGGAGCAGCTCGCTCAGCGCCGCCCGGCGCGACTCGGTGTCGTCGGCCATGATCATCGCCCGCATCTTGGGCTGGCGGTCCTCGGCGATGAACATGTGCTCGGTGCGGCACAGCCCGATGCCCTCAGCGCCGAACTCCCGCGACTTGCGCGCGTCTTCGGGCGTGTCGGCGTTGGCGCGGACGCCCATCCGCCGCACCTCGTCGGCCCAGGCGAGCACCTGCTCGAAGTTGGCGTCGACCTGCGCCTCCACCAGCGGCACGTCGGCGGTGGTCACCTGCCCCTTGGTCCCGTCGATCGCGATCGCATCGCCCTCGTGCAGCTGCGTCCCGTTGACGCTCACCGTCTTGGCCGCCAGGTCGATCGCCAGCGCCTGAGCGCCGACCACCGCCGGCCGGCCCATTCCCCGCGCCACCAGGGCGGCGTGCGACGCCTTGCCGCCCTCGCTGGTGAGGATGCCCTTGGCGGCATGGAAGCCGGCGACGTCCTCCGCGTCGGTGAACGGCCGCACCAGGATCACATCCCGGCCCTCCGCCGCGGCGGCGACGGCATCGGCGGCGGTGAACACGATCGTGCCCTTGGCCGCTCCCGGGGAGGCGTTGACGCCGGAGGCGAGCACGTCGAACTCGGCCTCGGGGTCAAACGTGGGGTGCAGGAGCGCGTCGAGCGCGTCGGGGTCGATCGTCATCAGCGCCTGCTCGCGGTTGAGCAGGCCCTCCCCGACCGCGTCCACCGCGAACCGCACCGCGGCCTGGGCCGGCCGCTTGGCGTTGCGCGTCTGGAGCATGTACAGGCGGCCCTCCTGCACGGTGAACTCGGTGTCCTGCATGTCCTCGTAATGGCGCTCCAGCGTGCGCAGGATCTCCATCAGCTCGGCGTGGACCTCGGGCATCCAGTCGCCCATCTCGGCGATGTCCCGCGGAGTGCGCACGCCGGAGACGACGTCCTCGCCCTGGGCGTTGGGCAGGAAGTCACCGCTCGGCTCGGGCGCGCCCGTGACCTCGTCGCGTGAGAACGCCACCCCCGAGCCCGATGTGTCGCCTTGGTTGCCGGACACCATCTGCTGCACGTTGACGGCGGTGCCCCAGTCGTCGGGGATGTGGTTCTGACGGCGATACTCGACGGCCCGGTTGCCGACCCACGAGTCGAACACCGCCCGGATGGCCAGTCGCAGCTGGTCGGCGGGATCCTGGGGGAAGTCCTCGCCCGTCTCCTCGCGGTAGATGCCCTTGAAGGTGGTGGTCAGCTCCTCGAGCGCGACGACGTCGAGCTCGGTGTCATCGGTCACGCCGCGCTGGGATTTGGCCGCGGCGATCGCGTCCTCGAAGCGCTCGCCCGGGATCCCGCGCGACACGTTGCCGAACATCTGCACGAACCGCCGGTAGGAGTCCCAGGCGAACCGCTCGTTGGCGGTGGTCTTCGCCAGTCCGGCCACCGACTCGTCGTTGAGGCCGAGGTTGAGGACCGTATCCATCATCCCGGGCATGGAGAAGGCGGCACCGGAGCGCACGCTGACCAGGAGGGGATCGGCGGGGTCCCCCAGTCGCTTGCCCATGGCCTTCTCGAGGCGCTGGCGGTGCCGGTCGACCTCCTCGCTCAACCGCTCCGGCCAGCCCGACTCCATGTAGGCCCGGCAGGCCTCGGTCGAGATGGTGAAGCCGGGAGGAACAGGGAGACCGAGGACCGAGGTCATCTCGGCCAGGTTGGCCCCCTTTCCTCCCAGCAGGTCCTTCATGGCCATCGGGGGACGGCGGTGCTTGTGGTCAAAGGCGAAGGTGTAGGGCAAGACAGCTCTCCTGGGGACGATCTGGCCGTCAGACTAGGGCGGCCGGGCCCCCTATCGGTCAGAGGCCGAGCCGGTGGAAGACGTCGTGGACCAGGTCGTCGATGGCGACCCGGGACTGCTCGGTCGTGTCCCGGTCCCGGATGGTCACGGCCGAGTCCTCCAAGCTGTCGAAATCAACGGTGATGGCCAGGGGGGTGCCGATCTCGTCCTGGCGCCGGTACCGGCGCCCGATGGACTGCGTCTCGTCGTAGTCGCACTGGAAGTAGGGCTGCAGGCGCCCCAGAACCTGCCGGGACAGCTCGATCAGGGGCTCCTTCTTGGACAGAGGCAGGACGGCCGCCTTGAACGGGGCCAGGCGAGGATGAAGGCGCAGCACGGTCCGAGCCTCGCCCGCCACGGTGTCCTCCTCATAGGACGAGAGAAGGAAGGTCATCATCGCCCGGGTCGCCCCCGCGGCCGGCTCGACCACATGGGGGACGTAACGCTCGCCCGTGGCCTGGTCGAAGTACTCGAGCTTCTCGCCCGAGTGCTCACTGTGCTTGCGCAGATCGAAATCGGTGCGCTGGGCGATGCCCTCGAGCTCCCCCCATCCCCATGGGAACTCGAACTCGATGTCGGCCGTGCCCGAGGAGTAGTGGCTCAGCTCCTCGGAGTCGTGGTGGCGCAGTCGCAGCTTGTCGGGGGGAACACCTAGGCCCGTGTACCAGGCCATCCGCTCCCCGCACCAGTACTCGAACCACTTGGGTCCGTCCCCCGGCGGCACGAAGTACTCCAGCTCCATCTGCTCGAACTCGCGCGTACGGAACACGAAGTTTCCAGGGGTGATCTCGTTCCGGAAGGACTTGCCGACCTGGGCGATCCCGAACGGCGGCTTCTTCCGGG
>DATCEZ010000114.1:0-2703 GCA_036509775.1 Acidimicrobiales bacterium | reverse complement strand
CACGGCAATGCGGTCGATTGTGAAACAGTCTCTGTTATGAGGGCCTGGCGCGTGCACGAGTTCGGCGAGCCCGTCGACGCCCTCCGACTCGACGAAGTTCCGGCACCGGCGCCCGGCCCCGGCGAGGTCCTGGTGCGGGTGGCGGCGACGACTCTGAACTTCAACGACGTCGACGGCGTGCGCGGTCGCTACCGGACCGTGGCACCACCTCTCCCCTACACACCTGGCATGGAGGTGTTGGGCGTCGTGGAGAGCAGCGGTACCGGCGCCGAGCAGTGGATCGGCAAGCGGGTGGTCGCCATTCCGAGCGGCGCCTTCGGCGGCTACGCCGAACTGGCCGTCGGCCCGGCCGCCATGGCCTTCGAGATGCCCCCGGTATCCGAGTTGGCTGACACGCCTGCGGCGGCCGTGTACTTCCCGTTCCACCTGTCGTGGCTCGCCCTGCATGAGCGGGCACGACTGCAGGCGGGTGAGACGGTTCTCATTCACGCTGCCGCCGGCGGGATCGGCTCTGCAGCGATCCAACTGGCCAGCGTGGCCGGAGCCCGGGTCATCGCCACGGCCGGATCCGAAGCCAAGCTCGAGCTGTGCACGTCCCTGGGCGCCTCGGTCGCCATCAATTACAGGGACGGCGATTTCGCCGAGGCGGTACTACAGGCAACGGACGGACGCGGGGTCGACGTGGCGTTCGACTCCGTCGGTGGCGAGGTCACGACCAAGACCTTTCAGTGCATGGCGTTCAATGGACGCCATCTTCTGGTCGGATTCGCATCGGGCATCGAAGCCGAGGATGAGGGGATCATTCCGCGACCCGTGCTGTTCGGGAACTTCTCCCTCTTCGGGGTCTGCCACGCCTACGTCGACGACCCCAAGGCGTTGAAGGGAATGACCGGCTTCAACTTCCCTTCCCACGCCGACGGGGAGCGCGTCCACGCACAGATTCTCGAACTCATTTCGACCGGAAGTGTGCGGCCCGTCGTCGGGAGCGAAGTCGCTTTCACCGACCTGCCCCAGGCCCTGCAGGCCATGGCAGACCGCAGGACCGTGGGACGCAACGTCGCCGTGGTCCCGCCATCGCTCACCTGAGGGACAAAGGCCGCGCCTTCATGGCAGCTCCACCAGAATCTGGAGCAGGTCTTCCTTCCTGTGCCCGTTGAACCGGGCGAACTCGAGCAGCTGCTTCGTTCGCTTCTAACGGGGGCGGCGGCGCAGCGCCGGGTCGGCGATGGCGGCGGGGACCCATCCGACGTCGGTATCGTTGAGGTCGGTGCCGGGCGGCACGATTTCGTCAATGCGATCGAGCACGTCGGGGCTCAGGCGCAGTTCGAGCGCCGGCAGCTGTGACTGCAGGTGCTCCATGGTGCGCGGTCCGATGATCGGCGATGTCACGCCCGGGTGCTCGAGCACGAAGCCGAGCGCGAGCTCAATGAGCGACAGGCCCGCTTTGTCGGCCAAGTCGATGAGCTGGGTCAGCGCGTCGAGCTTGGACCTGTTCCCCGGTATCTCCAAGTCGTAGTGGTGGGGCAAGAAGGTGGCGCGGCGGCTGGTGTTCTCCTTGCCCGGGCCGAACGCACCCGAGAGCCAGCCACCCGCGAGCGGGCTCCACGACAGCACGCCCATCCCGTACTTCTGACACATGGGCAGGACGTCCTTCTCAATGCTGCGCACCAGAATGGAGTACGGCGGCTGCTCGGTGACGAAGCGCTCGCGGGCCCGGCGCTCGGCCACCCACTGCGCCTCGACGATTTCGTGGGCGGGGAAGGTCGAGCTACCGAAGTAACGGATCTTGCCGGCCCGCACCAGGTCGGTCAACGCGCCCAGCGTCTCGTCGATGTCGGTCTCGGGCGAGGGACGGTGGATCTGGTAGATGTCGATGTAGTCGACGCCGAGCCGGCGCAGGCTGTTGTCGCACGCCGCCATGATCCAGCGGCGTGAGTTGCCCTGCGCGTTGGGGTCCTGCCCCATTTGGCCGTGCACCTTGGTGGCGAGGACCACCTTGTGTCGCTTGGTCTGCGCCAGTGCCTTGCCGACGATCTCCTCCGACTCGCCGAAGGAGTAGACGTCGGCGGTGTCGACGAAGTTGATGCCGGCATCGAGCGCGGCGTGAATGATGCGGATGGAGTCGTCGTGATCGGTGTTGCCGAAGGACCCGAACATCATCGCCCCCAGACAGAGGGGGCTGACCTTCAGGCCGGTTCTTCCAAGCGTGCGGTATTCCATGGGGCCGAAGCTAGCAACGCACCTGTCGGCGCGCGCCGCGGGCGGTCAGGCTCGAAGGCGCTTGCTGGCGTCGGCGGCGGCCAGCAACAGTACGGCATCGCCGCTGCGGCCGAAGCTGCGCAGCGCCGCCTCGGTCAATTTGATGGCGTGCTCGTCACCTGAGGCCAGGGCCCGCTCGACCAGGTCCTCGGCCGACGGCGGCGCGTCTGTGGGGATCGGAGTGGTCCGGTCGATGTCGTAGGCAACGTGCAAGGCCGCCGCCGCCTGCCAGACGTAGCCCAGGGCGGCGTCACGATCCTCCTCGGCCAACCACGGCAGCACCAGCTCGCAGGCCAGCGGCGACGTCACCGAGTGCAGCAGGCCGATCGCGCCGCCCTCCTCTGCGTTGCGCAGGTAGGCCATCGACCCGCCGGTGGCCAGCTGGTCCAGCAGCTCGGTGGCGTCGCCGGTCCAGCCGAGCGATGCCACCGCCTGCTCGAACTC
>DATCEZ010000113.1:0-4277 GCA_036509775.1 Acidimicrobiales bacterium | reverse complement strand
TGCTCTCCGAAGAGGATGCGCACCATCTCGGGCGCGTGCTGCGGTTGCGCGACGGTGAGGAGGGCATCGCCGCCGACGGGCGGGGCCGCTGGGCGCGCACGCTCTGGCGGGGAGCCGCGACGCTCCAACCGGTGACGGCCGCGTCCGGTGTGGGCGGCGATGGGTCCGTGCAGACCGAGGCCCGGGCCGAGCCGGCCCTCACCGTCGCCTTCGCCCCGGTCAAGGGTGAACGGCCCGAGTGGGTGGTCCAGAAGCTGACCGAGTTGGGCATCGATCGCATCGTGCCGCTGCGCAGCGAGCGCAGCGTCGTGCGCTGGACCGGGACGCGGGGTCGGGCCAGCGTCGAGAAACTGCGCCGGGTGGCGCGCGAAGCAGCCGCGCAGTCTCGCCACGTCTGGCTCCCCGAGGTTTGCGACACCGTGACCTTCGCCGAGCTGTCTGCTCTGGGTGGACCGGACGAAGTCGTGCTGGCCCAGCTAAGCGGTGATCGCCCGACCCTGGCCCAACGTGTCGTGGCCGTCGGGCCCGAAGGCGGCTGGAGCACCGACGAGCTGGCATCCGGGCTGCCCACGGTGGGTTTCGGGTTGAGCGTTCTGCGGGCGGAGACGGCCGCGGTCACCGCCGGCGCCCTCCTGGCCTCCCTCCGGACGGGGACCGTGGCGGCCGCCGGGGGCCCGCCCACATGACCGGGACCCATGGTCACGGCCGGGACCCGGGGACCGGTAAGTTCGGAGCAGTGAGTAGGCAGGCGGAGAGGGAGGGCGACCCCCGGGCATGACCGACGCCAGTGACTGCTTGTTCTGCCGGATCGTGGCGGGAGAGATCCCGTCGGACATCGTGCACGAGACCCCGACCACGGTCGCATTCAAGGACACCAGCCCGGCCGCGCCGCTCCATGTGCTGGTCGTGCCGCGGCGCCACATCGTCGACGCCTCGACGGTCACCGCCGAGGACGGACCCGTCCTGGCGGACATGCTCCTCTCGGCCCGGGCCGTGGCCGACGCGGCTGGCCTGGCCGTGCCGGAACGGGGCTATCGCCTCATCTTCAACATCGGGCCCGACGCGCTCATGTCGATCCCGCACCTCCACCTCCACGTCTTGGGGGGCGAACCTATGAAAGGACACCTTGGCCTCACGTGAACGCACCATGACCACGGCCCTGCGCGCCGAATGCTTCGTCCCCGGCAACCACCTGATGGCCGGGCTGCTCGGCACGCGCGACGAACATCTCCGTCAGATAGAGCAGGCGTTCCCGGACGACCAGATCGTGGTGCAGGGTGATCGCATCTCGGTGGAGGGACCGCACGCCGAGCTGGTGGTGCAGCTCTTCGAGGAGCTGATCCTCATGCTGCAGGCCGGCCGTAGCCTCGACCCGTCGACCGTGGACCGGGCCATCGACATGGTCCGCGAGGACATCCGCCCGAGCGATGTTTTGCGCTCCGAGGTCGTGCGCGCCGCCGGCGGCAAGACCGTGCGTCCCAACACGGCCGGGCAGAAGCGCTACGTGGACGCCATATCCCAGAGCATCATCACGTTCGGCATCGGGCCGGCGGGAACCGGCAAGTCTTACCTGGCCGTGGCCCAGGCGGTCCACGCCCTGCAGTCACGCCAGGTGACGCGCATCATCTTGACGCGGCCGGCCGTCGAAGCCGGCGAGCGGCTCGGGTTCCTGCCGGGAGATCTCATGGCCAAGGTCGATCCGTACCTGCGCCCGCTCTACGACGCGCTCTACGACCTGCTCGAGCCCGAAGGGGCGCAGCGGCTGTTGGACCGCGGCACCATTGAGGTGGCGCCCCTGGCGTTCATGCGGGGACGGACCCTCAACAACTCGTTCATCATTCTGGACGAGGCGCAGAACACGACGCCCGAGCAGATGAAGATGTTCCTGACCCGGATCGGGTTCGGCTCCAAGTGCGTGGTGACTGGCGACGTGACTCAGATCGACGTGCCGGGTGGTCGCTCCGGGCTGGTCGGTTTGGAGCCCGTGCTCGGTGGCATTGAGGACATTTCGTTCGTGCACCTGAGCCGTCGGGACATCGTCCGTCACAAAATTGTGGCCGACATTGTCGACGCCTACGAGGTGGCAGAAGGGCGGGCGGGTCCCACCCAGTGACGATCGACGTCTTTGCCGCCGATGAGCAGCAGGACCATCCGATAGACGTCGCGTTCTGGGCCGGGCTGGCACGCCAGGTCTTGGCTGCGCGTGGCATCAAGGGTGAGACCGAGGTGTCGCTGCTCTTCGTCGACGAGGAGGCCATCGCCGCACTCAACAGCCAGTTCCTCGGCAAGACCGGGCCGACCGACGTGCTGTCGTTCCCCATTGAGGACGAGCCCGGCCCGACGGGGCGCTCACCTGACTTCGGAGGAAGCGGCCCGGGAGCCTCACCCGAGCAGGGCGCCCTCATGTTGCTCGGTGACGTGGTGATCTGCCCCGCGGTGGCCGCACGCAACGCGGTCGAGCACGAGGTGTCCTTCGAGGACGAGGTCGCCCTCCTCGTGGTCCATGGACTGCTGCATCTGCTCGGACTGGACCACGAGATCGAGGCCGAGGCCGAACGGATGGAAGCCATTGAGCAGCAGCTGCTCAGCCGCTTCTACCGGGTCAGCCACGGGGCCTGAACGTGCTGACCCTGCTGGCGGCATCGGGCTTCCACGCCGAGGACGCCATCCTCATCGTCATCATTGCCGCGCTCCTGGCTGCGTCCGGCGTCCTGGCCATGGCCGAGACGAGCCTCGTCCGCATGTCCCGGATCAAGGCCAAATCCCTGGTCGACGAGAAGAAGCGCGGCGCCCGCCAGCTGGCGCGACTGGTGGAGAACCCGGCCAACTTCCTCAACCCGATTTTGTTGCTGGTGCTCATCTGCCAGCTGGTCTCGGCCACCCTGGTCGGCATTGTGGCCGAGCACCTCTTCGGAGGGCTGGGCGTGGTGCTCGGCATCGTGTTCGAAATCGTGGTCATCTTCGTCGTGTTCGAGGCAGTGCCGAAGAACTGGGCGGTCCAGCATGCCGACCGGGCGGCGTTGCTCAGTGCGCCGATCGTCAGCGCCCTGATCCGCTTCCCGCCCATCCGCTGGTTGTCCACCGTCCTCATCGGGCTGGCCAACCTCATCATCGGATCCAGTGGCGACGAGGAGAGCCTGCGCCACTCTTACATCACCGACTCCGAGTTGAAAGCCATGGCCGATGTGGCCCACGAGGAGAACGTGATCGAGCATGACGAGCGGACGTTCATCCACTCGGTCATCGACTTTGGGGACACGGTGGCCCGCGAAGTGATGACACCGCGCCCGGACATGGCCACGGTGGAGGCCGACATCACGGTGCGCGACGCGCTGGAGGCGGCACTCGGGGCCGGGTACAGCCGGATTCCGGTGGAGGCCGAAGGGATCGACGACATCATCGGGATCGCCTATGCCAAGGATCTCGTGCGGGCCGAGCGTGTGGGCAAGGCCGCCCAGCCGGTGCGCGACAGCATGCGGCCGGCCAAGTTCATCCCCGAGTCCAAGGAAGTCTCGGATCTCCTGCGCGAAATGCAGGAAGAGAAGTTCCACATGGCGATCGTCGTCGACGAGTACGGCGGCACCGCCGGGCTCGTCACGCTGGAGGACCTGCTCGAAGAGCTCGTTGGTGACATCGTCGACGAGTTCGACGTGGAAGAGCCCACGGTGGAGCGTTGCGACGACGGATCGCTACTGGTGAGCGCGGCCTACTCGGTCGACGACGCCGACGAGCTGCTCGATGCCGAACTGCCCCAGGGGCCGTGGGACACCGTGGGCGGCCTCATGTTGGACCTGGCCGGACGCGTCCCCGACCCTGGCGACTCGGTCACCGTGGACGGCTACCGCTTGACCGCCGTCAAGGTGCGCGGCCGGCGCATCGAACGGGTGCGGATTGAGGCAACGGGCGCACCCACCAACGGGGACGCCGAGGGCGCGACCGCCGACAACGTCTCGCACAACGGGAACTGAGAAGGCATGCGCTCGGGCTTCGTGGCCGTTGTCGGCCGCCCCAACGTCGGCAAGTCCACCCTCGTCAACGCCATGGTCGGGACCAAGGTGGCCATCACCTCGTCACGACCGAACACGACGCGCCATCGGATTTTGGGCGTCCTGCACGACCCTGCAGCCGACGCCCAAGTGGTCTTCGTAGACACGCCCGGCATCCACCGGCCCCGTAGCACGCTCGGGAGCCGGCTGAACGAGACGGCCACCGACGCCCTGAAAGACGTCGACGTCATTCTTGTGATCGTCGACGGCACGGCGGCCATCGGCCCGGGG
>DATCEZ010000112.1:0-7707 GCA_036509775.1 Acidimicrobiales bacterium | reverse complement strand
GAGTTCGAGCCGGTCGACACAGGGCCGCGGGCGCCGGCCGGCGTCACCCCCGCCACCACGGCGGCTGCGGCCTCACGCCTGTCGCCGCCACAGGCACCCGAGCCCAAGACCCGCGCCGCGCGCACGAGCCGGAGCAACGGCAGCACCGTCCGCACCGGCAACGTCAACACGGCCGGGACGGCCGGCCGCGACATGCGGGTCGCCATCGGCTCGGGCGTGCTGCTCGGCGCCATTGGGCTGGCCTGCTTCGCCGCCGGGACGGTGGCCAGCATGGTCATCGTCTGCATCGTCATTCTGCTGGCGACCGCCGAGGCCTACGCCGCCTTCCGGCGGGCCCACTACCACCCGGCCACGCTGCTCGGCCTGGTCGCCGTCCTGTCGCTGCTGATCGAGACCTACAACAAGGGCGTGGCGGCGTTGCCGCTCGTCCTCGTGCTGCTCGTCGCCGGCTCCTTCATCTGGTACCTGGCCCGGGTCGAACCGGCCGCCGAGCCCGTGTCGGGCATTTCCTCGACCGTGTTCGTCTTCGTCTGGATCGGCGCCTTCGGCTCGTTCGCCGCGCTGCTGCTCAACCCGAACCTGTTCCCGGACCGCCACGGCATCGCCTTCGTGCTGGCTGCGGTGATCGTCACGGTGGCCGACGACGTGGCCTCGCTGCTGGTCGGCGCCGCCATGGGACGCCATCAACTGGCCCCGTCCATCAGCCCGAACAAGAGCTGGGAGGGCCTGATCGGCGGCGCCATCGCCGCCATCCTGGTCGCCGTCGTCGTGGTCCACTTCATCCACCCCTGGACGGTGGGCAAGGCCGCCCTCTACGGCGTGGTCGTGGCGATCGTGGCGCCACTCGGTGACCTGAGCCAGTCGATGATAAAGCGCCACCTGGGGCTCAAGGACATGGGGCGGTTGCTGCCCGGTCACGGCGGCGTCCTCGACCGGGTCGATGGACTGCTGTTCGTCATGCCGGCCACGTATTTCGTGGTCAAGGCGATGCACCTCGGGTGAGCTGACCGCTCGTGCGCACGGTCAGCCTGCTGGGCTCCACCGGGTCCGTCGGTACCCAGGCACTCGACGTCATCCGCACGGAGCCCGAACGCTTCCGCGTCCACGCGCTCGCCGCCCAGCGCTCCGTCGAGGAGCTTCTGGCCCAGGCGGCCGCCTTCGGTCCCGCCCTGGTCGTCATCGGCGACCAGGCCCGCTACGCCGAGGTGCGTGACGGCGTCCCCGCCGGCACCGAGGTCATGGTCGGTGAGGAGGGCATGGTCGCCGCCGCGCAGGGTGCCGACGTCGTTCTCAACGCGGTGGTGGGCTTCGCCGGCCTGCCCGTCACCATGGCCGCGCTCCAGGCCGGCAAGCGGCTGGCACTGGCCAACAAGGAGTCGCTGATCGCCGGCGCGCCCGTCGTCCAGAAGGCGCGCCGCACGCCGGGGGCCGAGATCATCCCGGTGGACTCCGAGCATTGCGCCGTGCACCAGTGCCTGGCCGCGGTGCACTCCAGCACCGACGTGGCCCGTCTGCTGCTCACGGCATCAGGTGGTCCTTTCCGCGGCTTCACGGCCGAGCGGCTCGGCGCGGTCACCGTGGCCGATGCGCTGGCCCATCCCACGTGGTCGATGGGGCCGAAGATCACCATCGACTCCTCGACGCTCATGAACAAGGGCCTCGAGGTGATTGAGGCGCACGAGCTCTTCGGGGTCGAGTACGACCGGATCGACATCGTCGTGCACCCGCAGTCGATCGTGCACTCCATGGTGGAGCTGCGCGACGGGTCGACGCTGGCGCAGCTGTCCAACCCCGACATGCGTTTGCCCATCGGGTACGCCCTGGGCTGGCCCGACCGTGCCGCCACGCCCTTCGGCGCGCTCGGCTGGTCGAGCCCGCAGACCCTGACCTTCGAGCCGCCCGACCGCGCCGTCTTCCCGTGCATCGACCTGGCCTACGAGGCGGGCCGGCGGGGAGGATCGGCCCCGGCCTGGCTCAGTGCCGCCAACGAAGTCGCGGTGGAGGCCTTCCTGGGCAATGCCCTGCCCTGGGGTGGTATCGCCGACGTCGTGGCCGAGACCATGGAGGGCTGGGTGGACGACCCGGTGGACGAGGTGGACGCCGTGCTCGAGGCCGATGCCGCCGCCCGGGCCAGGGCCCGCCTGGCGCTGGACCGACGCCTGGCCCTGGGTGGGGACAAGTAGCCTGGAACTGCTATGACGCTCACGGAGAAGGAGGCGCCGGCGGCGGACGCGTCTCCTGAGCCGGACTCGCCGCCCGAGGAAGCCAACCCGTCGCGGGTGATCCAGCTCATCATCGCCCTCGTCCTGATCACGGCGGCCTTCATCGCCCTGGGCTGGGGCTACCTGCTGCTGTTCATCGCCATCCTCTTCGCCATCGTGATGTTGCACGAGTTCGGGCACTTCATCACGGCCAAGCGGGCGGGTATGAAGGTGACCGAGTACTTCGTCGGCTTCGGGCCCCGCCTGTGGTCCGTCCGCAAGGGCGAGACCGAGTACGGAGTCAAGGCCATCCCGGCCGGCGGGTACGTGCGCATCACCGGGTTCACCTCCACCGAGGAGGTGCCCGAGGAGGACGAGGCCCGGGCCTACCGCCAGCAGCCGTTCCACCAGCGGATCATCGTCGCCTCCGCCGGCTCCGCCATGCACCTCCTCATCGCCTTCGTCCTGGCCCTCATCCTGGTGCTCACCTTCGGGCAGTCGACGAACAACCTGAAGGTGTCGTCCCTCGACCACTGGGCCGGCAAGACCACGCCCGCAGCGCTGGCGGGGCTGAAAGCTGGGGACGTCATCGTCTCCATCGACGGCAAAGGGTTCACGAGTGCCGACGGCGTGACCAACATCATCGCCCGCAACACCGGCAAGCCACTGACCATCGGCGTCGAGCGCGACGGCAAGCTCCTCTACCTGACGGCGACGCCGGAGAGCGGCACGGGGATCAAGGTCGCCGGCAAGTCCCTGGAGAAGCACGGCTACCTCGGCTTCACCACCGGGGGGTACGCCACGAAGTCCGTCTCGGCGCTGGCCAGCCCGGGGGCGGCGGTCTCGACGATGTGGTCGGTCACCGATCAGGAGGTCGTCGGCCTCGGCCAGACCTTCTCGCCCAGCGGCCTGACGTCCATCTTCCATCAGGTGACCAACTCGAAGGACGCCCAGAGCGCGGTGAACAATCCCGGCTCGGCGCCGCGGCCCGTGTCCATCCTCGGCATCGCCAACCTCGGCGCGCAATCCGAGCAGGCAGGGCTGGCGTCGGTGCTGATGCTGCTGATCGCCATCAACATCGTCTTCGCCATTCTGAACATGCTGCCGATGATCCCGTTGGATGGTGGGCACGTTGCCGTGGCGACCTACGAATGGATCCGCACCAAGAAGGGCCAGCCCTACTACCGGGCCGACATCACCAAGCTGTTCCCGATTGCGGCGGTCTTCATCGCCTTCCTCTTGATCTTCGTCTTCGCGGGGATCTTCCTCGACATCACGCATCCGCTGCAGATACCGCACTGACCGTGGAGCTTTCCTCCTCGCTCCTGACACCGCGCCGCCCGACCCGCCGCATCACGCTGGGCGGGGTGCCCATCGGGGACGGCGCGCCGGTCACCGTGCAGTCGATGACGACGACCAAGACGGCGGACGTCGACGGCACGCTGGCCCAGATCTACGCCCTCGCTGCGGCCGGCGCCGACATCGTGCGCTGCACCTGCAACGAGGAGGCGGCGGCGGAGGGCCTGGCCCACATCGTCCCGCGCTCGCCCGTGCCGATCGTGGCCGACATTCACTTCCATCACGAGATGGCGCTGGCCGCGCTCGAAGCTGGCGTGCAGGGACTGCGGCTCAACCCGGGCAACCTGCGCAAGGAAGCCGAAATCAAGCAAGTGGCCGCCGAGGCGCGCGACCGCGGCGTGCCCATCCGCATCGGTGTCAACGCAGGTTCGCTGCATCCCGACCTCTACAAGAAGTACGGCGGCGCCACGCCCGAGGCGCTGGTGGAGTCGGCCCGCAACGAGCTGCACTTCTTCGAAGAGGTCGACTTCACCGACGTGAAGATCTCGGTCAAGGCGTCCTCGGTGGCGCTCATGATCGCCGCCTACCGGTTGGCCTCGGAGACCTTCGACCACCCGCTGCACCTCGGCGTGACCGAGGCCGGCCCGCCGCCGGCCGGCCTGGTCAAGGGCACCGCCGGCATCGCCACCCTGCTGGCCGAGGGCATCGGCGACACCATCCGCTTCTCGCTGACGGCGGACCCGGTCGAAGAAGCCCGAGCCGGCCGCCAGCTGCTCGAATCGCTCGGTCTCAGGGAGCGCAAAGGCCTCGACCTCATCGCCTGCCCGTCGTGCGGCCGGGCCCAGGTCGACGTGATCGCCGTGGCCAAAGAGGCCCAGGAAGCGCTTGAGAAGCTCAACCTGCCCATTCAGGTGGCCGTGATGGGCTGCGTGGTCAACGGTCCCGGCGAGGCACGCGAGGCGGACATCGGCATCGCTGCCGGCAAGCAGAAGGGCCACTTGTTCATTCGGGGCAAGATCATCCGCGTCGTGCCCGAGGCGGAAATGGTGCAGGCACTGGTCGACGAGGCGGAGCGTCTGGTGGCCGAAGGTGTCGAGGCGCGCCTCGCCCAAGCCGACGAGAGCGCCGAGGCCGAGGCGGAGGCCGACCGGCAGGAACTGCTCGAGTCGACGGGCGCCGACCCGAACCACTCGGCGGCGAAGGTCGAGATCATCCGCCGTCACAGTGAGGGCGACACCGGCCAGTAGCCTGCGCACCCATGGCCAAGGGTGCGATCGTCACGCGCGAAGAGGACTTCCCGCGCTGGTACCAAGAGGTGATCACCGGCGCCGAAATGGCCGACAACGGCCCCGCCCGCGGCACCATGGTCATCCGGCCGTGGGGGTACGGCATTTGGGAGCTGATGCAGTCCGAGCTCGATCGCCGCATCAAAGCGGCCGGAGCCGAGAACGCCTACTTCCCGCTCTTTATCCCCGAGGCGTTCCTGAAGCTCGAGGCCGAGCACGTGGAGGGGTTCGCGCCCGAGCTCGCTGTGGTCACGCACGGCGGCGGCAAGGAGCTCGAGGAGCCGCTCGTCGTCCGACCCACGAGCGAGACGGTGATCAACAGCTTCTTCTCCAAGTGGGTGCAGAGCCATCGCGACCTCCCGTTGCTGATCAACCAGTGGGCCAACGTGGTGCGCTGGGAGCTGCGGCCCCGGCTGTTCCTGCGCACGACCGAGTTCCTGTGGCAGGAAGGGCACACCGCCCACGCCACCGAGGACGACGCACAGGTCTACGCGCTGCGCATCCTCAACGACGTGTATCTCTCGACCATGGTCGATGTGCTGAGCGTGCCGGTGCTGACGGGTCACAAGACGGCGCGCGAGCGCTTCGCCGGGGCCACGCGCACCTGGACGACCGAAGGGATGATGGGCGACGGCAAGGCACTGCAGATGGGCACCAGCCACGAGTTGGGGCAGAACTTCGCCCGGCCCTTCGACATCACCTTCGCCACCGCCGAGGGCACGAACGACTACGTGTGGCAGACCTCGTGGGGGGCGTCCACCCGTCTCATCGGCGCGCTCGTCATGGCCCACGGCGACGACTTCGGCCTGCGCCTGCCCCCGGCCCTCGCCCCCTCCCAGGTGGTGGTGCTTGTGGTCAAGGACAGCCCGGAAGTGGGAGCGGCGGCGGAGGCGCTGGTGGCCGAGCTCACGGCCGCCGGGCACCGGGTCCGCCTCGATGCCCGCACCGACACCAGCTTCGGCCGGCGCAGCGTGGCTTGGGAGCTCAAAGGCGTGCCGGTCCGGGTCGAGGTCGGTCCCCGCGACCTGGCCGAGGGCAACGTGACCGTGGTCACCCGCCACACCCGGGAGAAGCAGAACGTCGCCCTGGGCGCTGTCGCCGGCACGGTGTCGGCCAACCTGGCGGCGGTCGGGTCCGACCTCCTGGCGGAGGCCACGGCGGCCCGCGACGCCAGGACGGTGGATGCCGCGTCACTGGAGGAAGCCACAGAGGCGGGCCTCGTCGGTTTCGCCCGGGTCCCTCTGGGGGCGCTCGGTCCCGACGGGGAGGACCGCCTGGCCCAGAAGGCGTTGTCCATCCGGTGCCTGCAACGGCCCGACGGCTCACTGGCCGGCCCGGGCGACCCCGAGGACGATCTCACGGCCATTGTGGCCCGGTCGTATTAGTCCCGGAATTGCTATAATCCGTTTTGCTGTCCATTTTTGAAGATCAGTACCTCGTTGAAGCGTGGGCTGCGGCCCACGCTTTCGCTTTGCGGGGACATGTCA
This sequence comes from Acidimicrobiales bacterium, assembly GCA_036509775.1. GTDB lineage: Bacteria > Actinomycetota > Acidimicrobiia > Acidimicrobiales > RAAP-2 > Bog-473. The sequence goes on along the minus strand of DATCEZ010000112.1, from coordinate 1,434 downwards.
GGACGATGATCAGGAACACGACCAGGAGAGGAGGTGACGGCCATGCGCAGCAGTGGCAGCAGTACGGACACGCTGACGAACGCGCTGGCACCGATCCTCCAGGCCCGCGGCCTCGATCTGGTCGACCTGGAGCTGAACGGGGCCCAGCTGACGGTGTTCGTCGATCGCGATGGGGGCATCAACCTCGACGAGCTGGGTGAGGCCACCCGCGACGTCTCGGCCGCCCTCGACGACATCGACCCCTTTCCGGGCCGTTACACCCTGTCGGTCTCGAGTCCCGGGCTCGAGCGGCGGCTCCGCACCCCGGCTCACTTCGCCAAGGCGGTGGGGGACAAGGTGACGATCCGGATGGACGCCGGGACGGCCAACGTGCGGCGCGTGACCGGGACGCTCCAGGCAGTGGACGAGACGGGCTGCACGCTGATCGGTCCCGAGGTGCCCGACGGCGAGCTGCACATCGGTTACGACCAGATCGAGCGGGCGCGCACGGTGTTCGAGTGGGGGCCCGAGCCCCGGAAGACCAAGAGCGAGAAGAACGAGAAGAGCTCGACGAACGAGAAGAGCGAGAGGGTGAAGCGGCAATGAGCAAGACGAATTTCGAATTCCTGGACGCGCTGGGACAGATCGCGCGCGACAAGGGGATCTCGGTCGAGACCCTGCTCGACGCCCTCGCCAACGCGCTGGTGGCGGCCTACAAGCGCCGCCCCGACGCAGCTGAGGAAGCGGTCGTCACCATCGACCCCGACTCGGGTGAGATCCGCGTCTACGGACAGGAGCTCAACGAGGAGGGCGAGGTCGTCCGCGAGTGGGACGACACGCCGGACGACTTCGGCCGCATTGCCGCGCAGACGGCCAAGCAGGTGATCCTCCAGCGCATCCGCGAGGTCGAGCGGGACATGAAGTACGAGGAGTACGCCGGGCGCGAGGGTGACATCGTCACGGGGATCGTGCAGCAGACCGACAACCGCTACACCTTGCTCGACCTGGGCAAGGTCGAGGCCCTGCTGCCCCAGGCCGAGCAGGTCTCCTACGAGCGCTACGAGCACGGGGCGCGCCTGAAGGCGTACATCGTGGAGGTCCGCAAGACCACCAAGGGCCCCCAGATCGTGGTCAGCCGGACCCACCCCGGCCTGATCAAGCGGCTCTTCGAGCTCGAGGTGCCCGAAATCGGCTCGGGCGTGGTCGAGATCAAGGCGGCAGCCCGTGAGCCCGGTCACCGCACCAAGATCGCCGTGTGGTCGAACGACCCCAATGTCGACCCGGTGGGCGCCTGCGTGGGTGCCCGGGGCTCACGGGTGCGCATGGTCACCAACGAGCTGCGCGGCGAGCGCGTCGACGTGGTCCCCTTCTCGGACGACCCCGTCGAGCTCATTCAGAACGCGCTGGCACCGGCGCGTGTGCGCGAGGTGCGGCTGGACGAGGAGACCGGCACCG
>DATCEZ010000111.1:0-4523 GCA_036509775.1 Acidimicrobiales bacterium | reverse complement strand
TACGACAACGTCCGCGTCCCCTCCGAGAACCTGCTGGGCCAGGTCGGTGACGGGCACCGGGCCGCCCAGGACCGGCTCGGCGCCGGTCGCATCTTCCACTGCATGAACTCGGTGGGCCAGATGTGGCGCGCCTTCGACCTCATGGTCGAGCGTCTCTTGACCCGCGAGGTGCACGGCGGCCTGCTCAAGGACAAACAGTTCATGCAGGGCTTCGTGGCCGACAGCTACATGGACCTCCAAGCCGCCCGGCTGATGACGATCCATGCCGCCGAGAAGGTCGACAAGGGCGACCCCCAGGCCCGCACCGAGATCAGCGCCATCAAGGTCTTCGTGCCGGCGGCCTACAGCCGGGTGGTCGACCGGGCCATCCAGGTGTGGGGGGCGGCGGGCGTGACCAGCGACCTCCCGCTGGCCCAGATGTACCTCGGGGCCCGCACGCTGCGCCTGGCCGATGGTCCCGACGAGGTGCACCGCATCCTCATCGCCAAGAACGTCATCCACCACTACGAGAAGGGCGAGAGCTGGGACTTTTCGGGGTGAGGCCCCGGTGAGGTGGGAAGCGGGCCCGGCGACCTCCGTCTTCGCCCCGGGACTGTTCAAAGGCTCTGTGGCCGTCGTCACCGGCGGAGGAACAGGCCTCGGGCGCGAAGTCGCCCACGCCTTGGCCAGACTGGGCGGACACGTCGTGATCGCCGGGCGGACGCCCGAGCGGCTGGACGAGGTGGCGCAGTCCATTGCGCGCAGCGGCGGCAGTTGCCTGGCTGTCCCCACCAACATCCGGGAGCCGGAGCAGGTCGACGCGCTCCGCGACATCGTCTACGCCCGGTACGGGCGCGTCGACTTCCTCGTGAACAATGCCGGCGGCCAGTTCCCCGGCCTGCCCAGCACCATTTCGGACAACGGATGGCGGGCCGTCGTCGACCTCAACCTCAACGGCACCTGGAACGTGACCAGTCGATTCATGGGACCGATGGCGGAGGCAGGGTCGGGGGCCATCGTCAACGTCGTGCACACGTTCTCTCTCGAGCGGGGCGCACCGATGTTCGTCCACTCGGGAGCGGCGCGGGCCGGGGTCGTCAACATGGTCAAGACACTGGCGCCGTACCTCATGCGGCGAGGGGTGACCATCAACGCCTTCGCGCCGGGCGTCTTCTCCACCCCCGGCATGATCGAGTCCGAGCTGGCGACCGTCGGCCGCACCGAGGCCGGGTTCACCGACGAACTGGTCGCTGAGGGGACCACCGTCCGCCTGGGCACGGTCGACGAAATGGCCGCCATGATCCTGTTCCTGTGCTCCCCCGCCGCCCGTTACGTGTGCGGTGCCACCCTCGTCGCCGACGGGGCGTCCATGCAGACCAATTGGGTCAGCTTCTTCCCGGAAGAGGCGATGTAGCAGGCGCCGGGCCGTGCTCCATGGTCGCCGGCGTCGTGCGGGCCAGCACGGCGGCCGCGGCGCACATCACGGCGAAGGACACGATGCCGATCGTCAGCCGGAACGGGTTCTCGGTGAAGACCTCGTCGAAGATCCAGACGCTGAGCACAATGCTCACCATCGGGTCGACGATGACGATGAACGGCTGCGAAATGCTCAGCGGTCCCAGGTGCAGCGCCGTCTGGTCGAGCAGCTCGGCCGTGATGCTCACCACGATCAACGCGTAGACCGGCCAGTGGGCGAACATCCCGAAGACGCCGAACTGGGTGAGCGTGTCGGTCATGGCCTTAATGAACGTGGCCACCAACGCCCATAGGATCGCCGTCGCCGCCCCGAGCGCCGCCGCCCGCCGCACCGCTGAGCCGCGCATGCCGACCAAGGCCAGGATGGCCGCCGCGCCGCCGGCCGCGATGGTGGCACCGACCCAGGCGGAGCTGGTCGGCTGCGCGTGCCCTCCCGTGGGCTCGGCCACGGCCACGAACAGCGCCAGCGCAGCACAGGTAACGCCCGCGGCCCACCAGGTGAGATTCCTGATCTGCTGGCGGATCCACAGCCGGCGCAGGACGAGCGCGAAGACGAGCTCGGTCACGAGCAGCGGCTGGACGACCGACATCTGGCCGTTGTGCAGCGCCAGCGCCTGGAAGATGAACGACCCCGCCAGGGCCACCCAGCCGAACAGCCACAGCGGGTTCGACGCCAGGTAGCGGACGAACTGCAATCCCTTGGAGTGACCGGGGTCGCTCGTGCTCGCAATGTGCTGCGTGATCATGTTCAGCGCATTGGAGAACGCAGCCCCCAGCGCGAACAGGATGGTCACCACGGGCAGGCCGCGGCGGTCAGGTCAGCTGGGCCGTGCACACCCATCCGAGGTCGTACGTGCGCACCCGCACCGAACCGAAGCCGGCGGCGCGGAGCCGGGGATCCAGCTCCGCCGGGTCGATGGGGTTGTAGGTGTCGTCCTGGTGGAAGGCTGCGCTGCCCTCGCTGTAGACGCCGTCGGCCGCCACCAGCGTCGCCCCGGGGACGAGCACCCGGGCCAGTTCGGCGAACACCCGATCCTGGGCCTCGGCGGGCGCAATGTGATGGAGCATGTGGAACGATGCCGCACCCGTGAAGCGCTCCGCCTCGAAGTCCAGCGCGGTGGCGTCGCCGACGACGACCTCCACGTTGGTCCCGGCCATCCGCTCGGCCAGCCCGGCGGCCAAGCCCTCGTCGAGCTCGACGGCCGTCAGATGGGCCGTCTTGGTGTGCAGGATGTCGGTCGTGAACCCGGGGCCGGGGCCGATCTCGAGGGCGTCGTCGCCCAGCGTCACCCCCGCCAGCGCCACGGGCAGGATCGTCTCGTGCACCAGCTGTCGCCAGTCGTCGCTGGCGCAGTACTCCATGTGGCCCGGGTTCATGGGGCGATGGTCAGCCCGGCGCCTGGACCTGGTACTCGTCCTTCCACCAGCGCGCCGTCCGCACTTCCTCGGGATCGGTGCGCAGCGAGGGGTCCTGCCCCAGGTCCGCCGGCGTGGGCCCGACCCGGTCGGCCACGGCCTGGAGCGCGTCCAGGTCGAAGTCGTAGCAACGGGCCGCCGTCTCGCCCAAGAGCTTCCGGGCGTCCTCCACCGGGATACCCCCGAAGTCGCCGCGTAGGCGCTCCTGCGTATGGGGCCAGGTGCCCTCGGGGTGGGGGTAGTCGGTCCCCCACATGACGACGTCACAGCCCAGGACGTGGCGGCGGCGGATCTCTTCGCGCGACATGGTGGACGCCCCGATGAAGATGTTCTCCCCGAAGTAGTCCGAGGGCAGCTTGGAGATCTTGCCCTTGAGCAACGCGGCCATCTTCTTGGTGGTGTGCCCTCCGCCCATGTACTGGTCCCACTTCCACATCATGTCGGCGGCCCAGTAGGCGGCGGCCTCGGTCACCACGTACTTCAGACGCGGGAAGCGCTCGAAGGCGCCCGAGAACAGCAGGTGCCACATCGGCCGGGCGGCCCACCAGACCACCTCGGCCAGGTAGATGCCGACGTTGTCGTTGTACTCCTCCTGGGGCGCCTCACCCGAGTGGGTGTGGACCGGGAACCCGACCTCCTGGCAGGCCGCCCAGACCGGGTCGTAGTCCGGGTGGTTGTAGGGCAGCAGGTCGTGCCACATCGTCGGGATCATGATGCCGCGGATGCCCGGCTGCCCGGCCAGCCACTCGATCTCGGCCACCGAGCGCTCGACGCTGTGGGTGATGGGCACCAGCGCGATGCCGCCGTGACGCTCGGGACTGCGGCTGCACATCTCCGCCAGGAAGCGGTTGTGCGCCCGCGCCCCGGCGAACGCCAACTCGGGGTCGGCGATGGAGCCCGCCGAGAGGCCGGCCCCGAAGGGCGGTGAGGCCATGCCCGTGATGGCGTCGGCGTCGGCGAACATGACCTCGGCCGTGACACCGTCGGCGTCGAGCTCCTTGTCGCGCTGGTCGATGTCCCAGGCGCCGCGCAGGCCCTCCTCGTTGTCGGTCTCCCAGCCCATGATGTAGTCGTAGTTCATCTGCAGCAGCTGGTCGCGGTTGGCCTGGCGCTCGGCCAGGTACTCGTCGAATTGCGGGTGGTACTTCGCGTCGAGGTAGGGCCGGTAGCCCTCGGCGGGCAGGCCCGCGTGGGCGTCGGCCGAAATGATCAGGTAGCGGTCGCTCATCGTTTTGCCCCGAGCACCGAAATGTCGTCGTAGCGCTGATGGATGAACGGTTCGACGCCGGCCCGGGGCACCGGCCCGATGACCCGGCCCACCTGGGTGGAGGCCCGCTCCGTCCAGTTGATGTCCACCATGCGGCGCACGACGAGGTCGGCGATGGGATCGAGCGGCGCCTCCTTCAAGATGAGCTCGCCCTCAATGCCCTCGTACAGCCTCGTCTTCTCGGTCTTCTCCCCGTAGACGAGCAGCGGGTCCTGGTCGAGCACCCCGGCTTCCTCGCAGGACGGGGAGAGCTTGAGCCAGAAGTCCGTCTTCTCCAGCTCGTAGTTCTCGCGGGTACCGGTCACCGTGCCCGTGATTTCGCAGATCACCGAGCCCATGCGCGCAATGTGCTCCGACACGTTCGCCCCGTCGCGGGAGACCACGA